>CAZGDJ010000103.1:0-9842 GCA_964524635.1 uncultured Rikenella sp.
AAAGTGTGCCATTTTCCCCTGTGAAACCTGCTGTTATTACCAAAACAGCTGTAAATACATGCAGAATAACTGATATCAGTATAGCCTTTCGTCGTGTCAGAGCTGCAGGTATTGAATAGAGACCCTTTTCTCTGTCAAATTCATCATCCTGAAGTGCATAAATAATGTCAAAACCGCTAACCCATGTCAGCACAATTGCAGAGTATAAAACTGGCAAAAGAGCAAATTCTCCTGTAACTGCTAAATAAGCACCTATTGGTGCAAGACTTAAGCCCAGACCAAGTATCAGGTGACATAAAGGTGTAAATCTCTTGGTATAGCTATAGCCCAATACTATTGCAAGCGCTACAGGTGACAGATAAAATACAAGCCTGTTTATGAAAGCAGTGGTAATGATAAAGAGAGCTGAAGATGCAATGACGAAGATTAAAGCATTTCTGCCGGATATTTTCCCTGAAGGAATCTCTCTTGAAGCAGTCCTCGGATTTAGACTGTCAAAGCGGTAGTCTGCCAGTCTGTTAAAACTCATAGCAGCGCTTCTGGCAAAAATCATACAGGCAATTACGAGAAGCAGAAGCCTCAGGCTGAAACCATAATTGTCATCAGAGGTTGCGAGAAAAAAACCTATAAGTGCAAAAGGCATTGCAAAAACAGTGTGACTGAATTTCACCAGAGAGAAATAATCACTTGTCGCTGCCAGTAGTTTTCTCATTATCAAGAAGATTCATGTAAGTTTTGTATGTTCTTTTATCAAACAGAACGAAGATTACCTTTTTAGGGTATTTGTTTTTCTTCAGGAATCTTTCTGTCTCAGTAATTGCAATCAATGCTGCCTGGTCATAAGGAAATCCATAAGCACCAGTTGAGATCGCAGGAAAAGCTACAGTATCAAACTGTTCTTTTGCAGCAATGCCCAGGCTCTCCTGGTAACATGATGCCAGAAGCATGTGCTCGTCACGATGGCCACCGCGCCAGACAGGTCCAACAGTGTGGATCACATGTCTTGCTTTAAGGTTATAGCCGGCTGTCAGACGAGCCTTGCCAGTCGGGCATCCTCCTATTTTCTTGCATTCTTCCAGAAGTAAAGGACCGGCCGCTTTATGTATGGCTCCATCCACTCCGCCACCGCCCAAAAGCTTTTCATTGGCAGCATTTACAATGGCATCAGCCTCAGTGGTTGAGATATCTCCAAAGATTACTTCAATGCGGTTTTCAATTATCATCTGAGTGTTGCACCGAACTCACGTTCAAATGCCTTTGTTAAGGAGTTCATGACCTTTTCAATGGTCTTTTCATTAAGTGTCTGCCTGTCATCACGCAAAATGAAGCTGACAGCATAGGATTTTTTGTTTTTACCCAATGTGTCGCTCTCATATACATCAAACAGATCAACATCATGAAGGATATTTCGTTCAGTCATAAATGCCAGATCACGTATCTGATTGAATTTCAATGTCTTATCAACAAGCAATGCGAGATCACGTCTCACCCACGGGTACTTCGGCAATTCGCTGAAACTGATCTTTTGTGATTTTATTGTTTTCAACAGGTTTTCCCAGTTGATTTCAGAATAGAATACTTCCTGTTTGATATCGAAAATGCCAAGATATTTCTTTGAAATCTTTCCTGATGTTGCCAGTTCAATACCTGCGGCAGAATACTTGAGGGCATCAGTAAACCACTTGCCATTTGCTTCTTCAACAGCCAGTACATCAGGATTAATTCCGAAGCGTGATAGAACCATTCCTGTATATCCTTTCATATGATAAAATCCGGTAGGAGAGACCGGTGCGTTCCACCTCTGTCTGGTGACATTTCCGGTAATGGCCAGAGCCAGCGTCTGTTTCTCCGAGAAATTGTCAGTGATCTCTTTTGTTCCTTTGCCTTTTGTCCTGGCATAGGTATATCCAAGTTCAAATAGTTTAAGATCAGTGTTTTGCCTGTTAATGTTCCAGGCTATTGTATTAAGTATTCCTGGCAGCAGCGATAGCCTCATTGCATTAAGATCGTTACTGAGAGCATTTGCAAGAAGCACCAGTGATGAGATGTCAAAATCGCCGGTTGACTCATACCATGCGGCAGGAGTGAGAGAATTGCACATAATCTCTGCAAAACCGTTTCCTGAAAGAAGCTCTGCAACGTTCACAGCTACCTTTTCCCTGTCAGGTTTTTCAGTATAGGAGAGATTTGAGTGCATCTCATCAGCGAACTGAATATTATTATAACCATATATCCTGAGAATTTCCTCAATGACGTCGGCTTCACGCGTCACATCAACTCTGTATGCAGGTATTTCAAGAGTCAGTAATCCGGGAGTTTCGTCAGTAATGCGCATATCAAGGCTATATACTATGGTCTTGATAGTCTCTGTGGGTATCTCTTTTCCAATAAGTTTCTTTGTTCTCTCAAGTGAAAGCCGCACAACTGCCTTATGCACAGGATGCGGATAAACGTCCACAATATCGCCAGATATTTTTCCGCCTGCTATATCACTGATAAGCAGTGCGGCTCTTTTGAGCGCATAAATTGTCATTTCCGGGTCAGTCCCTCTTTCAAACCGGTAAGAGGCATCAGTATGGAGATCATGCCGGCGTGAGGTTCTGCGAACTGAAACAGGGTTAAAGGTGGCACTCTCAAGAAAAACTGAGGTTGTAGATTCTGTGACACCTGATTTTAACCCGCCAAAGACACCTGCAATACACATTCCTTCAGATTCATTGCAGATCATCAGGTCAGAGCCGGACAGTTCTCTCTCAACACCGTCAAGAGTAATAAATTTTGTTTTATCAGGTAAAGTTTTAACCACAACTTTTTTACCTATAATCTCTTCAGCATCAAAAGCATGTAGTGGCTGACCCGTCTCATGGAGAACGAAGTTAGTGATATCAACCACATTATTAATGGGATTCAGTCCTATTGATTTAAGCCTTGTTTTCAGCCATTGGGGAGACTCTTTAACCGTTAATCCATTAATAGTAAGACCTGAATATCTAAGGCAGGCCTCTCCGGCTTCAACCGTTACTGCAATTGCTCCGTCAGTTTTATCAGTTCTGAAGGAAGACACATCCGGAAGCTTTGCCTTGACAGGCTTGCTCAGGTTGAAGTAGGCTGCCAGGTCGCGTGCAACACCATAGTGAGAGCTGCAATCGATACGGTTGGGCGTCAGTCCAATCTCGAAAACAGTATCGACCACTACATTGAAATATTGTGAAGCCGGTGATCCTATTTTGGCTTTTGGGTCAAGCACCATAATACCTTCATGATCAGTACCCAGACCCAGCTCATCCTCGGCACAGATCATACCTTCGGAGAGCTGTCCTCTTATCTTCGATTTTTTAATTTCAAATTGTTCATCACCGCTGAAGACTTTGGTGCCAATGGTTGCAACCGGAACAACCTGTCCGGCAGCTACATTAGGAGCACCGCAGACAATGTTTAAAGGTTGTTCTCCTCCAATATCAACAGTAGTTAGTGACAGCCTGTCAGCATCAGGGTGACGTTCGCAGGTAAGCACCTTTCCGATAATCACTCCTTTCATACCACCTTTAACGGATTCCCATTGTTCAATACCTTCAACTTCAAGACCTATGCTTGTCAGTATTGTTGAGAGTTCATCCAGGCTGACATCTATATTCAGGTAATCCTTCAGCCAGCTATAAGAAATCTTCATTTGATATTTTTTTGTCAGTTTTTTCAAAAGGCAAAAGTAATTCAAAAAAGGTTTACACCGGTAATTGACCAATACTAATTGGTGGTGCAAATCGTTATATTTGCAGTTCAATATTGTCTGCCATGGTTATTAATGATAAAGATAAGCTGATACTTATAACCAACGATGACGGTCTGTATGCTGCAGGGCTGAAAACTCTTATTTCGGTTATGGAAGAGTTTGGGAAGCTGGTCATCATTTCTGCAACGGAGAGCCGTAGCGGGATGTCACAGGGGATTACGGTTAAAGAACCGATAAGGGTTAAGTTACTGGAAGATTCTGAAAACAAGCGTATATATGCATGCAGCGGCACCCCTACTGATGGGGTTAAACTTGCAGTTAACCAGTTGCTTGTGCGCAAACCTGATCTCATTGTGTCAGGCATTAATCACGGGTCAAACGCATCAGCAAGCGTACTTTATTCAGGAACAATGGCCGCAGCACTGGAAGGTTGTCTTTATGATATTACTTCTGTCGGTTTTTCCCTTAATAGCTTTTCTCCGACGGCTGACTTCACTGTCTGTGAAGAATATATAAGACTGGTGTCGAAGCTGGTTCTTAAAAAACCGCTTCCAAAAGGAGTATGCCTGAACGTAAACATTCCGGCAATAAAAAAAGGTGAGATAAAGGGAATTCGCGTTGCAAGACAGGCTAAAGGCAATTGGCAGGAAGAATTTGAAAAGAGAAAAGACCCCATGGGTAAGACCTATTACTGGCTGACAGGAAATTTTATGAATCATGAGCCGGAATCAACTGACACTGACGAGTGGGCTTTATGTAACGGCTATGTTTCAGTGGTACCTGTAACTACGGATATGACTGCCTACAGTTATATCTCAGAATTGAAAACCAAATTCCCGGAATGAAACTAAGTGAACGGTTTAACAACTTCGTTACCGGAGCAATATCCGGCTTAGTCATTCCTTTGATTGCCTACATGGTTTTCTATTTTTCAACTTCTCACGGTCTGAACCTTAAACAATACTGGGAGAGGACCGTTGAAGTCGGAAACCTTACCCAGATAATGAGTGTCAGTGTTTTTGCCAATATTATAATCTTTCTCATATTCAACCATTTTGACATGCTAAGGTCTTCAAAGGGTGTGCTTGGAATAACCATCATATGGGCTTTTGTAGTATTCGGTATAAAACTCTTCTGATATGAGATATTTTATACTTGCCGGTGAACCTTCAGGAGACCTTCATGGTTCAAACCTGGTCAGGAATCTTTTGCAGCAGGATCCCGCAGCTGACATTGCAGCTTGGGGTGGTGATATGATGTATCAGGCTGGAGCAAGAGTGCTGAAGCATTACCGTGAAACTGCATTTATGGGAGCCTGGGAGGTTCTAATCAATCTCCGTACGGTTATGTCAAATTTTAAAACCTGCCGGAAACAGATTGCAGCGCATAATCCTGATGTTGTTATTCTGATAGATTACCCCGGGTTCAATTTAAGGGTGGCCAGATTTGCCAGGAGTCTTGGTATTAAAGTCTTTTATTATATCTCTCCGAAATTCTGGGCATGGCGCGAATCCAGGGTGAAAAAGGTAAAGAAATATGTTGACAGGATGTACATTATCTTTCCCTTCGAAGTTGATTTTTACAGGAAGCATGGTTATGATGCTCATTATATCGGAAACCCGCTTATTGATCAGATAGAAGATTCAAAAAAAGAAATCAGGGATAAGAAGACTACAAAATTATCACTTGGTCTTGATGAAAGACCTGTAATTGCTCTTCTAGCAGGCAGCAGACTGCAGGAGGTGAAGTACGTTTTGCCTGAGATGCTGAGCGTTACAGGCAGTTTTCCTGATTATCAGTTTGTTGTTGCCGCCCTTGGTCATTTACCGGAGACGCTTTACACTGACATAATTGGCAGACTGCCTGTTAAGATAATTGTCGGAAAGACCTATGAAGTTCTTTCGGTTGCTGAAGCAGCACTGGTTACATCAGGCACAGCGACACTCGAAGCTGCCCTTTTTGACGTTCCACAGGTGGTATGCTATAAGACAAGTGCTTTAACCTATAGGCTTGCCATGATATTTCTTAAAGTGCGTTTTATTTCTCTTGTTAACCTGATAATGGATAAGGAGATAGTAAAGGAACTGGTTCAGAAAGAACTGAACAGGATGTCTCTTCACAGGGAAATATCATTGATATTAAAATCAGGGGTCAAATATGAACGGATCAGAGATGATTATTCAACCCTGCGGTTTCTTCTTGGCGGCAGAGGCGCTTCGGGCAGAATTGCCGGAGATATCATAGCCACATTAACAAATTCTAAAAGGGAGTCATGATTCGGTATTTCTTATGCTTGTTCCTGTTAATTGCTCCCCGGATAATCAGTGGAGAGATAATTGTCAGAATTTTTTCACGATCGAAGCCCCTCTCAGTAGTTTTTACCCCTTCAAATGGCGACTACTATTTATTTGTCTCCAGTAAGGATAGTCTTTTGGTAAAAGTTGACGAACCGCTGGTTATCACCAGATTCAATGCCAAAGTTATTTGCAGGACCTTATCTGGTTTTTCACAGGTATCAGACTCACTTATTATAAAACCTGTAACAGGATGGGGACTTTTCAATCTCAGGGCATCAGGCAGGAATGAGCTATCGAAGATGCTTGACGGGAGCCTTGTAATAAAATCATATCCGGGATCTCTGCTAATACTGAATACTACTGATATTGAGAGCTACCTCCCGGGAGTTGTGCGGGCTGAAGCCGGTGGGCGCGGACCATCGGAATACTTCCGGGCTCAGGCGGTCGTTGCCCGAACCTACGCCTACAGGCACAATGAAAAACATAAGCTTGATGGTTTCAACCTGTGCGATGATACACATTGCCAGGTTTACCCTGGCATAATTACTGACAGCATTATTATTAATGCATGTAAAAGCACTGAAGGCAAGGTGCTTGTTGATTCAGATAGTACCCTTATTATTTCGGCATTTCATGGCAATTGCGGCGGAAAGACGGCGGCATCCTCTGATGTATGGGTTACTCCACAGAAATACCTTGTTTCAGTCTCAGACCCATATTGTATTTCGGCGTATAACTCAAAATGGGAAAAGAGAATAAACTCTGAAGTATGGAACAGTTTTCTTGCATCAAAGGGATTAAGCTCCCCAAATATCAATCAGTCAGTTGTCTCTGCGCCTGAGGAGGTTTCGAGGGGAAGATATTGCACCCTTGCCGGCAAAGAGATAACAAAAGAAGACATCAGGGCAGCTTTCAGTCTGAAGTCATCTTATTTTACTGTTATACCTGTAGCTGACAGCGCTCTAATAAGGGGAAGAGGATATGGACATGGTGTAGGCCTGTGTCAGGATGGTGCTAAGGTAATGGCTAACAAAGGCAAGATATATTCTGAAATAACCAGCTTTTATTATCCGGGCACAAAAGTCATCGATATTTTATATACCCGTAAACCTGTAAGTCCATAACGGTTTATTAATATTTTTACGGAAACTAAACAGATATGTTCACACTCTTAAGAAAAGAGATCTCCGGTTTTTTCAGTTCACTTACTGGTTACATGGTCATTATTGTGTTTCTGCTCGCCAACAGTCTGATAATGTGGATTATGCCTGGCCAATGGAACCTTCTTGACAGCGGTTATGCAGGTCTTGACACTTTCTTTGTTATTTCTCCATGGCTCTTTCTTTTCCTGGTGCCTGCGGTTACCATGAGGCTGATTGCAGAAGAGAAAAAGCAGGGCACGCTTGAGCTTCTGTATTCCAGGCCTCTGGGAGAGGGTGCAATTGTGTACGGAAAATTCTTTGCCGCGGTCGGGCTGGTTCTTATTTCCCTTTTGCCTTGCCTGGTATTCGTAATCTCTGTCTGGATCCTTGGTGAAAAACCAGGCAATTTGGACCGGGGAGCGACGGCAGGTTCTTTTATTGGGTTATTTCTTCTTGCCTCAGTTTATGCCTCCATCGGGTTGTTTGCATCATCACTGACCGAGAACCAGGTTGTGGCATTCATTTTTGCAGTGGTGATATCTTTGTTTGCATGGATTGGTTTCGATTCACTGGCTCTTATACCCGGACTTTCGTCTGTTGATGAGTTTACGGCAAGGCTTGGCATAAATGAACATTACAAATCGATCAGCAGGGGAGTGGTTGACTTTCGCGATATAGCCTATTTCGTCTTTTTGACCGCCCTGTTTAATGAATCTACCCGCTTTGTGCTGATGCGCCGGAACATTAAGCGTCCCGTATCTGTTCTTGCCATTATTTCAGTGATCGCACTACTTCTATCCTTTACAAATATTCGTGCTGACCTTACTGAAGATAAGCGGTTTACACTTGCCGAACCAACAAACAAAATTCTCAGGGACCTGGAGGAGGATGTTCATGTTAAAGTATACCTGGATGGGGAGATGCCTATAGCCCTGAAAAAGCTGAAGCGCACCACAGCGCAATATCTCGACGAATTCCGCAAAATTTCCAGGCGTAAGGTATCATACGAGTTTATAAATCCTTCAGCAGGTTCAGATGAGAAGGAAAGGGAAAGGCTTCAGAATGAGCTTATTAATAAAGGCATGTTGCCAGTTAATGTTATGGCAGGGGACAAGGAAGGCGGCAAGACACAGAAATGGGTCTTCCCTGCAATGACTGTTACCTGCGGAAGTATTGAGATACCTGTCAATTTCCTTCAGAATAATCCTTCTCTTTCCGGTGAAGCAAATCTCCTTCATTCAACTGAAGGTCTTGAATATGAGATTATTCAGGCCATCGCCACCGCAACCTCTGACACTGTTTACAAGGTTGCTTTCATTGAAGGTCATGGCGAGCTTGATGAAGTCTCTGTTGCAGATATTACACTTGAAATGGCAAAGTACTTCAGCATTGACCGTGGAACAATAGGTGGCAACCACGGAGTCCTTGATAATTATGCTGCAATAATTATTGCAAAACCTTCTGAACCGTTTGACGAAAAAGATAAGTTTGTCATAGACCAGTATATAATGAACGGTGGGCGTGTCCTGTGGCTGACGGAGGAGGTAAATGTAAATGCAGACAGTCTTGCATATGGTGGCACTGTAGGACTGTACCAGCCAATGACTTTCAGCGACATACTTTTCAGATATGGGGTAAGAATTAACCCATACATAATTGAAGATACAGAATGTATGATCATACCTGTAAAGATTACTGGTCCCGGAGGTCAGCCACAATACATGCCGGCCCCATGGATATACTACCCTCTTCTGAAACCTTCACCTGATAACCCCCTTACAAGAAACCTGAACAGGGTTATGTCGCAGTTTGCTAACTATATTGATACGGTTGGACGTGATCCTGAAGTCAAGAAAAATATCCTGCTCACTACCTCAAACCGCTCGCGAACACTTTCGCCGCCTGTCTTTATAAGCCTCGATGAGACAAAGGATCCGCCTTCTGAAGAGATGTTCACATCCGGGGAACTTCCGGTAGCAGTTCTTCTTGAGGGCAAATTCAAGTCAGCTTTTACCAACCGGATGACAGAAGGCATTTCAGGTGAATCAGGACGTGATATTTTAAACGTAAGCAAGCATTCAAAGATGATTGTTATTGCCGACGGTGATATAATAAGAAATGATATAAAATGGTCAGACGGCGTTCCTGAACCACTTCCGCTGGGGCAGGACAGATATACGCAGCAGACCTATGGAAACAGGGACTTCCTGATAAATTGCCTCAACTATCTGGTCAATGATAACGGATTACTGGAGATGAGGTCAAGAGAGATAAAACCAAGACTTCTTGACGGAAAAAGGATAGACAATGAAAGGGCTCTCTGGCAAACAGTAAACACAATAATTCCTGTTATTGTCATTATTATCTCAGGCTTTATCTATGGTTTTTTAAAGCGCAGGAAATTCAAATCCGTGAAATAAATTTGTTTGACCGAATGATATTTTTTTGTAATATTGATATTCCGGTTTACGAGATAAACAGCTCAGGAAATCAATGAGTTGTCGCCCGGTTAAAAAAAATTCCGATAAACTTTAAAACATATAAGATGAAATTTGTTGTATCGAGCACTGAACTTTTAGGTCACCTTCAGGCTATCAGCAGGGTGATTAGCACAAAAAACACCCTTCCTATTCTTGATAATTTTCTATTTAATCTCTCAGGAAAAGAACTTGA
>CAZGDJ010000104.1:0-9795 GCA_964524635.1 uncultured Rikenella sp.
CAGCGAGATCGACCTCTACTTCGTCGACTACCGGATGCCCGGCATGGACGGCATAGAGCTCATCCGCCATATACGGACGATCCATGAGGACGTCCCCGTGGTGATGATCACCTCCGTCACGGACGACAGCGAGCTCATGGTGAAGGCGATCGAATCCGGCGCCACCGAATTCCTCTACAAGCCGCTCAATATCGCCGAGTTCAAGGCCAGAATGGATCACATGATAAGAGAGATCAAGTCTTCCGAGTATAACCTGACATCAGAAGAAAAGGCCCGGGGCTTTGTCTCAATCTTCAACGGTCGCAATCTGGATGGATGGATAGGTGACAAGAACGCTTACATCGTTGAAGATGGTATTATGGCTACCAGACCACACCTAGAAAATGCCGGGAATATATATTCAGAAAAAGAATATGCGGATTTTGATCTTCGTTTTGAATTTCAGCTTACTCCCGGTGCCAACAATGGTCTTGGCATAAGGGCGCCACTGACAGGTGACGCTGCCTATGTGGGAATGGAACTACAGATACTTGATAATACTGCTTCTATTTATGCTAACCTGCACCCTTGGCAGTATCACGGATCAGTATATGGTGTCATTGCAGCAAAAAGAGGATTTCTAAAACCTGTTGGCGAATGGAACAGTGAAGAGGTTATTGTCACTGGAACAAAAGTAAAAGTCATTCTTAATGGAACCGTTATAGTTGATGGAGATATTGCCGAAGCACGTGATAATGGCACTATTGACGGAAAGAACCACCCCGGACTGAAGAATTCAAAAGGGTATATAGGATTCCTGTATCATGAGTCTCTCGTGAAATTCAGGAACATTAGAATAAAAGAGTTGAGGTAATGCTTCATCACTAAGTTTAATGAGGTTTATCAATGAATTAAGATGACCGGTCAAAATGGATATTTTTTTCTTGGTGAAGCCGAGAAAAAGGGTGAATTTTGAATCTGGAATTTTTAAAAAGAAATAGCTGAAAAGAATTTCTGACAGTTAAGTAGAAGTAATTTTTATGCCGTAATGAAGATACTTATATGTGAAGACAACAGGCTGGCCATGAGAGCTATAACCGTCGTTCTTGAAAGAGAGGGTTTCGATACTTCATCAGCTCTTGACGGTAAAGAGGCTGTATCCATGCTTGACAACAATGATTACGATCTGATTATAATAGACATACATCTTCCTTACGTCAGCGGACTGGAGTTGGTAAAATATCTCAGATCAGACCTTAAGAAACAAACTCCTGCCCTTATTGTAACAGCTTTCAGCGATCCACAGATACAACGCCAGGCAAATGAGCTTGGTGTGAGCGGGTATATTACAAAACCTTTTGACCCTGATGAACTTGTAAGCAAGGTCAAAGCATTGCTTAATAATTAATTTATGAACAGATTTTTCTATCTGTCTTTATTTTTGTTAGTGTCTCTTGGGTTTATCTGTCCCGGTGCGTTGAAGGGGCAGGTTATTGCTGATCCTGAGGCTGAATACCAAAGGATCAGATCACTGGCGTTATCAGGCAACTACTCTGAAGCTGTGAGTGATGCCCGTCGCCTGGTAAATGAATTTCCATCATATGGTGATGCAAGGATTCTATTGGGACGCATACATGCCTGGCAGGAAGAATATGATGTAGCTGAAGCTATAATTGATACGCTTCTTATGACTGAACCTGAGAATGAGGATGCTCTTTCAGCTTTAAAGGATATTAAGAGGTGGTCACGAAATGAAAATGAAAGCAAAGCCTTGCCGGATACTGACATCAGAACATCGTATCTTTTCGATACATTTTCAAAGCCTCCTTATAACAGGTTCTGGCAGGTTGCCAGGCTGGGAGCAGGGCATCATTTCTCCTGGGGACTGGCCACAGTTGGTGTAAATGTCGGCAATGTCATTCTGGGAGAACCGGCTGACATAAATGAGACCGAATGGCAACTGGAGACAGAAGCCTGGCCAAAGCTGACGAAGCACAATTATGCGTTCATTTCATATGCTTATAGTCCTGGCATTTACTTCCCAAAGCACAGGGCAGCCCTCGAGATATGGGAAACATTACCTGCCGGATGGGCATTGTCAGCCGGGGTGAATTATTATTATTTCAATAGTAATATTTTTATTGCTAGCCTGTCAGCTGAAAAATATCTCGGTAACTATTGGCTGGCGGCAAAAGGCTACTTTTACTTTAAGGATATTGGCATTACTACCTCATTATATCTAAACGCCAGGAGGTACTTTAACAAGAATGATTATATTCAGGTTACCCTTGGCACTGGTACTGCACCTGACGAGCCGTTTAACATTGCCTCAGACCTTGAACGTCTGGGTTCAAAAAGCATCAGGCTAAGCTATTTTGACCAGATATCTCAACGTTGGTCACTCAGGATTGGTGCAGGTTATTCATACGAGGAATATGCAGAGGGATCATACCATAACAGATTTGAGGGTGTGGCCGGGTTAATCTATGTCATCAGAATGAAGCAATGAGAAAGGCCTGCCTGATAATACTATCCCTGGTGATCTGTCACTTTACACTGGCAGAAAAAACAGACAATCCTGCTGTCGCTGCAACCATTTCAGAGCCTGGGAATGCATCACCTTCAGTGATTGTGGTAAGTACATTCCCGACAGAGCTGACAGTTGAAGGACTTTTATCTCTCTATAACGGTAATTATCCTCTTCAGATGGGCGCTTTCACCCGCAAAGTAAATGCGGAAAAATTATCAGGAAAGCTTGAGGAAATGCTCCGTATTCCCGTAAAAATTATTTCAGAGGATGGGCTTTTCAAAGTAAGAATTAATGACTTTTCTGAAAACCAGTCATTCTATTACTATATTCCGGTTGTATTTCCGGGAGAAGTAGAAAATGCAAAAATTGTTAAGGAGTTAGCCCCCAATTCTCCAACACTGCCTGAACTTAAACCTGAACCTGCCATTTCAGCTTTACCGGCAGGAGACTCTTCAGCAGTAACCGGAACTGACAATGATGTTAACAAGATAGTTACAGGAACTGATGATACTGTAACGGTGGTTAATATGGAAAAGAATGGAGGTGTTTTCAGATTATTTTTCTTTGAGGGAAGTAGTCCATGGCTAAAACGGTTTAATTATTATGGGAAATCTGTGGCTTTGGTTAATGCTCTGATTATCACCATAATATTGTCTGTGACAACTATGATTATCCTTCTTGTGATAATTCTGTTAAACAGAAACAGGATGGAGAAGGAAGCGAAGCTGAGACAATATCTTCTTGAGCAATACCAGGGACTGATTGTGGACTATCTTTTTGGTGATGCCACGGCAAAAGAATTCAAGCCTATTGCCTCAGACATTTACAGAAGACAGGTTCTTATTGACCAGATGATTGACGTAAGTATAAACCTCAAGGGTGACGCTGGCGATAAACTCAAAAAACTCTATCTGGATATGGATCTTGATAAAGACTCTTTAAACAGAGCCTTTAGCAGACGATGGCATGTGAAGGTAAAAGGTTTCAGAGAACTGGCCTTTATGAATATCAGAGATGCCAATGATGAGATATACAATGCGCTAAACTCAAGAAATGAGATTCTGAGGATGGAGGCGCAGATAGCACTTGTAAGACTAAGTGAAAGGGACCCCTTTGATTTTCTTACAAAACTAAAAAGACCATTCTCTGTATGGGAACAGATATCTCTTCATGAATTGATTGTCCATCATGATATTCCTGTACCGGAATTCAAGAGGTGGCTCACATCCGAGAACGCGACAGTGGTTATGTTTGCTCTCAGGATGATAAGAGAGTTCAGACAATTGGATGCGGAGCCTGATGTTCAGCGTGTTCTGCTTCATCGTGATAACCGGGTTAGTCAACTGGCAGTGCAGGTTGCAGGTGATCTCAACATGAAATCTACTCTTGATACAATGAAGCGTATGTATAAATATCAGGATTATAACCTGTGCCTTGAAATTGTCAGGTCAATGGGCAAAATGCCTGAGCTGGCAATGATGGGATTCCTTAAGCTGGTGCTTGATAAGGAAGATGACGTACAGCTTCAGATAGAAGCTACAAAGGCTATTGAGAATATGGGTGAGGAAGGTGTAAAAGCATTGGTTAAGCTGATGAAATCAGAGTATAAAAACTATAACATTATTGTCAGGCACGTGCTTGATCGCAGAATATATTGAAAGAAAATGGGCTTTGTATTTGCACATATGATTTTTTATCTGACCCTTGTACTCTTTGGGTCTTATCTGATTCTGGGTATTGCCTCAGCCCTGGCTTTGCGTAAATACCTTCGTAAAAACAGCTATATAAACTATAACTCTCTCGTTCTGTCGCCTCTTAGCCCTAAAATTTCAATTATCGCCCCTGCTTTCAATGAAAGCAAATCAATAATTGATAATGTACGTACTCTTCTTTCGCTTTATTATAACAACTTTGAAGTTATCATTGTCAATGACGGGTCAACAGATAATACTTTTGATAAGATAAAGGAAGCCTATGATCTGATCAAGGTCAATTATTATTTTGATTATCGTATACCATGTGAAAGGATAAGAGGTGTCTACAGATCCAACGATCCTTCTTATAACCGCCTTACTGTGATTGATAAGAATAATGGAGGAAAAGCAGACTCTCTGAATGCCGGGATCAATATTTGCCGCAGCAACCTTGTTGTGACAATTGATGCTGACTCCATTATTGAGGCAGATTCAATACTTAAACTGGTTAAGCCTTTCCTGGAGGAGAAAGAGAAGAAAGTCATCGGGACAGGTGGTGTGATACGTATCGTTAACTCATGCGATATTGAACGGGGTCATATCCGTGAGATACATCTGCCTGAGCACATGCTTCCGCGTCTTCAGGTACTTGAATACACACGTGCATTCCTTCTGGGAAGGATGGCATGGAGTCACCTTGACGGTCTTATGCTTATCTCAGGCGCAATGGGTATGTTTGACCGCGAGACTGTCATAAAAGCAGGAGGATATAGTGTCAAGACCGTTGGTGAAGATATGGAGCTGGTACTGCGTATGAGGCGTTTTATGGCTGAACATGATACGAAGTACGAGGTGACATATATTCCTGACCCCTTATGCTGGACAGAGGTGCCATCGGATCTGAAGTCCATGCGCAAGCAAAGGACAAGGTGGACGCGTGGATTGATTGAATCACTGTGGACTCACCGGAGGATGATGTTCAATACTCATTATGGCAGGCTGGGGTTGCTGGGTTACCCTTACTGGTTCTTTTTTGAGTGGGCAGCACCTCTGATAGCTTTTGCAGGTTTTATTTATACTATTTACCTGGCAATTACCGGAACTCTTAATCTTCCGTTCTTCCTTCTTCTCTTTACTTTCGTCTATACTTATGCGGTGAGCCTTTCAATCTGGGCAATTCTTTTCGAGGAAATCACCTTCCATAAATATAACCGCAAGCGTGATGTGCTCAAACTCATCGGGGCAGCATTTTTTGAGCCATTCTTTTATCCGGTTCACACCTACTTTGCAGTAAGAGGAAACCTTGAAGCCATGCGTGGTAAAAAAGGATGGGGCAAAGCGGAGAGAAGCGGGTTCCAGAAAAAGAAGAAAAAGAAACTGATAGTACACCCTGGTAAATCCAAAAATGTCTGAGTAAAATAACGACTACCGGAATTATATATCTTTTACATTTTGCCCTTTGCCTTATTCTATCTCACTCAACAAAGTAGGGCAGCTCCTGCAACCCCTCCCTGACAATCTGAAGGGATGCTTTCTCACGTATTTTAGTTGGTGCCACAACAAGCCATGTTGGCCAGCTGTACCTCGTGGTGGTATTTGTTACGCTTCCTTTATGATAAACCGAGACTGCTATTCCTTCAGATATTTCTGTTAAGATATCAACTCCACCGGGATATATGTCTGCACCGTTATTTACCTTCATTTGTGTCGGATCATTGAAGTAGAGCATGGTCCATGGTATCCTTACATTCATGGTTTTTCCATTCCATGCTACTGCAGCCCGGTTCCCGCTGCTGAATGATGAAGCATGCTCAGAAGGTAATTTACCCAGATAATCGATAGTCAACTCAAAGCCGTCATTATACCATTGCATCAGATCCCACGGAGCGCCGTCGGTAGTGATACTCTTATATTTCTGCAATGCAGGGTTGGTAAGATTAAATCTGTCTGTAAGCCCGTTCATGTCATATGCCTGGGTTACATAATACAATGCGGTATCTTCTGAAAGTGCCACTTCAAGCAGAAATTCCGCCCTGTTGTCAACAACCGCCCCATTGGGAAGCATAGATTCACCTGTCTCCCCAAGATAAGTATCAAAAGAAATAAGCACCTCATCATCAGTAGAATAGCTGTCTGTTGATTCAATCTGAAGATAAAAGAAACCCTCATCGTGAGTTGCCTTAATGCTGCTTACAGGTCCGGTTGGCTGGTCAGTAGTATAGGCTTCAAAGTCAGGGATGTCAGCCTGTTCATATGCAAGAAGGCCGAAGTTTTGCTCAGGAGATACCTCATTATGCCATAGTTGGCGGGTAGGTATTGTGGCTGATCCTGATTTTGTTCCGTATGCTTCAAGATAGACAACTATCCATGTTCTTTTAAACCATTCATCCATCCAGGCAAACATAAAACCTCCGCCACAGTCTGCCTCGAGAATATTATTCATGAGTCTCATATTTTTTTCACCCTGCTGAGCCTCTGAATAGCCTCCATGATGCATCCCGCTGAATGACTGATGTGCGCTGCCCCAGCTTGATGGCACTCCAAACTCTGCTATTATCAAAGGTATGGAGCTATAATGTTCTTTTAGTGCAGTTATATAACCCAGGTAGCTGTTTGGTCCGTTTGCGTCGCTGAATGATTGATATAATGGTTCCTGGCTTATAAAATTAGGATAATAAGGATAGGCATGAAAGGTTGCAAAGAGTCCTGCATATGAATCTTTACCCGTGATCTTCATCAAATCGAATGATGCCACGTCTTCATCAGTATGTATTTCTGTGGGATGCTCAAGTGGATCAAGTGTCGGCCAGCTTGAGAAACTAACAGGTCTTCCTGAGGAATAGTTAGAAGCTTCGAACGTAGCAACCTCGTCCAGCATCCTGGTTACAAATACTTCTGTAGGTGAACCTCCTGTAATGCTGAATTGTGTTCCGGTATAGGCTGCCAGATCAGGGTGAAAAGCGTCTGTCGAATCAACCTCCTGTGATGAGACTTCTCTGCCGATTATATAACCTGCGGTCCATCTGGACATATCGGTGCTGTAAATTCCGTATGCCTTACCGTACCTGAATGCTATATCACCGTCTCCATGGACACATCTGATGACTTCATCTATCTCACTACTGAATGCTGTTTCCCTGTCAACAAGGTCATACTGCTCAGCATCAGAACCATCTTCTATTTCTTCAAGCCATATCCCCTGGAACAGAAGCAATGGCTTGTCAGCGTGACGCTGATTATATTCAGCAAGTTTTTCATAAAAAACCGGAGGATGAAGGGTATAAATCCTGATACTATTAAATCCTGATTCAGCCATCAGTGAAATCCATTCTTCATAAACTTCTGGTGCTATAGCATAAGCAATTTCTCCGGGAAAGTATCCAGGAGGCGATGAGCCAAGGTTTATTCCTTTAAGGATAAGTGATTTGTAACCTCCAGGGGTATGCATTGCAATATAGTTGCCGGAGACCTTGAATGGCATTTCCTGCTTTGCTGAAAGCTCAAAATCAATTATTGTGTCACCCGCTACAGTAATATCTGTCAATCTGATTGGATAATGACCGTCTTTTGTCACTTCCGAAATGAGAGCAAAGCGGAGTGATGGCTCTGCAGAAGGGCTTTCCGGAGGTATTGAAACAGGTTCCAGACCTGTGTGTATTGCATAAGACGAGAAACCTCCGGCTTTGATAAGCCTGCCGGCATAAGTCCTTCCACTGAAGGTAATGGCATATATAAAAAGACCCGGTCTCTGGGGTGACCCATCCTGACTGCAACCGTCCCATATTAAATTGTAACTGCCTGCTGAAACACCCGGGAAAAGTATTTCCCTGATTTTCTGCCCTGCCAGGTTATATACCTCGAACCGGATATCTCCGTTGGCATTTATGATAAATGGAATGTTAATAGAATATGAAAAGGGGTTAGGGTACGGCGTGCCTTTCTGAAAAACACCCGGGCCGTCATTGTAAAATCCCTGAACGAATACAGAGTATCTCCCGTCAGTGCCTGTATAACCGGTAAACCTTTTTGCACCCAGTGTATAGGATACTTTTGCATTTGCGACCAGAGCTCCATTTTCATCAGTTACCTGACCCGTAATGTTTATATCTTTTGCTGAAACCGTAATAAGGGACGAAAACAGTACGAATACCGACATTTGCATTTTAAGATGCTGAGGTATATGAAACGGTTTCATTCTAAATTTTTGGGGCTAATGTTTCAGTTCCAAATTTAACAAAAAGCGGCAATCTTTTCCAGTTCTGGCTGTGTGAGCATTTTTAACTTGATAATTTGTAATATATTATATAAATTTATGCTTTGCTCCTGGCTCTCATATGGAAAAACTCATTGTAAAGGAAACATCAAAGACGCCATCCATAAATTTTGATCCTGAACATGGACTCTTTGAGATTAAAGGCAAATCGATACCTGAGAACTCTATCGGATTTTATGCACCTATGCTGGATTATATGGACATGTACTGCTCCAGGCCAGCTGAAAGGACAATCCTGAATGTTAAGTTTGAATTCTTCAATACAAGTTCTTCAAACAGGATACATGCCTTGTTCAAAAAATTCGAGAAAATATATTTGGCAAACGGCGAGGTGCTTATCAGGTGGTTTTGTGAAAATGGTGATGAGAATATGCTTGACGCGGGCGAAGATTTCAAAGCCATTCTTCAGGTACCCTTTGAAATCATTGAGGTAGAAGAACTCTGATTTTTGCGAGTTGCTTTCTTATATTGTTTTTTTCCATACTTTTATTTCCTCACACTGATACAGGATGGTTTTAAATTATATATGGATAGCCTTTTTTCTTATAGGCTTTCTCTTTGCGCTTGCTCAACTTATATTTAACGGCAATACAGAGATATTTAATCAGTTGCTTGGCTCAACATTTGAAAATGCAAAAGCCGGTTTTGAAATTTCCCTTGGTCTTACAGGTGTACTGACATTGTGGATGGGACTCATGAAAGTTGGTGAAAAGGGAGGCGTAGTCAGAATTCTTTCAAAACTCGTGGGACCTTTCTTCAGCAGGATTTTTCCATCTCTTCCAAAAAACAGCCCTGCTCATGGCTCCATAATGATGAATGTCGCTGCAAATATGCTCGGTCTTGATAATGCTGCCACACCCATGGGGCTGAAAGCGATGAAAGAGATGCAGGAAGTAAATCCGCAAAAAGACAAAGCCTCCGATGCCCAGATAATGTTTCTTGTTCTGAATGCCTCTGGGCTGACGATCATCCCTGTTTCAATTATGGTTTACCGGGCACAGCTTGGTGCAGGTAACCCGGCTGATATTTTCATTCCTATTCTTATTGCCACCTTCTGTTCAACCCTGGCAGGGCTGATTAGTGTTGCCATAGCTCAGAGAATCAACCTGTTTAACAGGGTGGTTCTTGCCTATCTGTTCGGATTGACAGCATTAATTGGTGGAATAGTATGGTACTTCAGCACTCTTTCTCAGACAGAAATAACAAGTATTTCAACGTTTACAGCAAGCTTTATTCTGATTACGATAATTATTTCGTTTATTCTTCTTGCAATGATCAGGAAGGTTAATGTGTATGAAACCTTTGTCGAAGGGGCTAAA
>CAZGDJ010000105.1:0-9738 GCA_964524635.1 uncultured Rikenella sp.
TAAAAGTACAAAAAACTGCGGATCATTATAACTTTGCAGGCTGGAATTCGAAAAAGCAGATATGACAAGATTAAGCGTTAATATCAATAAAATTGCCACCCTGCGCAATGCCCGCGGAGGAAATGTCCCTGATGTAAGGCTTGCCGCAATCAGATGTCAGACTTTTGGAGCTGAAGGCATAACAGTCCATCCAAGACCTGATGAAAGACATATAAGATACAGCGATGTATACGAGCTAAGGGACATCGTGACAACCGAATTTAACATTGAAGGTAATCCGGTCAGTGAATTTATCAGGCTTGTCTATGATGTACTACCTGACCAGGTAACACTGGTGCCTGATGCTCATGATGCGATCACATCAAGTGCAGGGTGGGATACGAAAAAGCATTTTTCATACCTGAGAGATGTTATTTCAGGCTTCAGGGACAAAGGTATCCGGACATCTGTCTTCGTGGGAACAGATCAGGAGATGATAGAATATGCAGCAAAAGCAGGTTCTGACCGTGTTGAGCTTTATACTGAGCCATATGCAAGGAATTATTCAACAGACAGGGAAGCTGCCGTTGCACCATTTGTTAAAGCAGCCATCGCTGCACGTGATCTTGGCATGGGCCTGAATGCCGGTCATGACCTGGATCTTAACAATCTTAAATGGATTCATAAAAATATACCCTGGTTGCTTGAAGTGTCAATCGGCCACGCACTCATTTCTGATGCACTGTACTTTGGTCTTGAGAATACTATTCAGATGTACCTCAGGGAACTGAAGGAGAACCAGATGCAATGAAACTGTTTTTCAGAAAGTACGGTGAGGGACCTCCGTTTATTATTTTACATGGTCTTTTCGGTTCCTCAGATAACTGGGTTCATATAGCCAGGGCTATTGAGAATTGCTTTTCGGTATATCTTCCTGACTTACGTAATCATGGCCGTTCATCATGGTCAGCTCAGCATAATTACCCGGCAATGGCAGATGATATTATTGAGTTCGCTGATGAGCAAAACCTTGATAAATTTTTTCTTGGCGGACATAGCATGGGTGGTAAGGCCGCAATTTACTGCGCACGGAATAATCCCGACCGGATATCAGGGTTGTTTGTGGCAGATATAAGCCCTTTCCAATATCATGAGGGAGGTCTGGCATTTGAACAACAGCAGAATATATTATCAATAATGACTTCTGTCAGGCCTGAAAAGTTTAAGGACCGAAATGATATTGAGAATTATCTGGTCAGCACTGCCGGGGAGGATACCACAAGGTACATCTTAATGAAGAATATAGTCTTTGAGGCGGGGAAAATGAGGTGGAGACTTAATGTTGCCTCACTAAAGTCAAATCTTAACTACCTTCTGGAAGGATTGCCACGTCCTCCGGCTTCGTCAAGTATAGTATGTTCCTTTCCTGTAGTATTCTTAAAAGGAAGCGAATCAACTTATATAAATACAGGAGACATTAGCGATATTAAGAATTTATTCCCCGGAGTGCACCTCCATACTGCTGAAGGTGCAGGCCACTGGGTACACACTGAAAAACCCGATGAAGTCATAAGAGTAATAAGGGAGATGAGGGTATTAAGCCTTGGGGAAGACTGTAACTGACTCAATATCTGCATCATCTATTGATGGCTCTCCTGATAAAGCCAGGAAAACACGAGTTAAGGCAATAACATCTTTCTCACAATAAGTTACTATTCGCTTAAGGTCATGCTTTTCCCAGTATGTACGCGCTACCATGCTCCCATCAAGATCATCCTTAGGAGAAGGTATGCCCAGAATAACGGTAAGCAGTTCAAGCGATGTAAAATGCTTATAGTCGCCAAATTTCCACATTTCCATCGTATCAAGTAGCTTAACCTCCCAGGGCTTTTTACCAGTGTTGTTAAGTATCTGTGGCACAGGAAGCCTGTTGATAATCATTCTGCGTGCAATATAAGGGAAGTCAAACTCTTTGCCGTTATGCCCGCACAGATTGATCTCCTTCTCAGTCCTGAACTTTGCCAGCATGGCTGAGAACTCAGAAAGAAGCAGCTTTTCATCATCACCGTAAAAAGACTTAATCCTCATTTTAAACGGGTCAATTCCGGTAACAATACCTGCAGAAATGCATATTATTTTTCCAAATTCCGAATAGATAGCTGCCCTGTCCCAGACCTGTGCAGCTGACTCATTATCTGCCCTGAAGAATTTTGATTTAGCATCCCACAGCAACTGAAGGTTCTCAGGGAGTTTATCAAAAGAATCTGCAGAAGGAGCAGTTTCTATGTCAAGGAAGATAATATCCCGGATTCTGATGTCAGTTATCATGCTCTGACTATTTCAGATGTTTTTCAATTATTGTCTTAAGTACTTCAATCCCGACAATATTCTCGGCTCCACCCGGAATAATGATGTCAGCATATCTCTTAGATGGCTCAATGAACTGCAAATGGGAAGGTTTAACTGTCTCATTATAGCGTGCCAGAACCTGCAACACTGAACGGCCGCGTTCTACAATATCGCGTTGAATAACCCTGCCAAGCCTGTCGTCAGCATCAGCGTCAACAAAAACCTTGATGTCAAGCATTGGCCGGAGACCGGGGTCAACCAGAACCAGTATTCCTTCAACCACAACAACTTCTGCTGGTTTAACAGGAATAGTTTCTTTTGACCTGATGCACGTAACATATGAATAAATAGGCATCTCAATTGGCTTGCCCGCTTTAAGTTCTGCAAGATGGGCCATAAGTAACGGAAACTCAACTGAATCGGGGTGGTCAAAATTGATCTTCTGCCGTTCGGCAATAGGTAAATCACTGTTATCTTTGTAATAGCTATCCTGTGGCAGAATCACAACTTCATCCTGTGGGAGCATCTCAATCAGTTTGCGCACAACGGTTGTTTTTCCTGAACCTGTTCCCCCTGCTATTCCAACGATAAGCATAAAATAGTTATTTTTGTACCAAATGTAGCAAAATAACAGTATGATTAAGCACATTGTAATTTTTAAGCTTACTCCACCATACACCTTGCAGGAGAAAGAGGAAGGGATAAACAGACTATGTGAAATTTTCGAACCATTGGGAAAGAAACTCATATATCCTAAAGAATATACTGTTAAAAAAAATATCCTTGAAGCTGAACATGCAGGAGACGTTGTCATCAATTCACTCTTTACAACCCCAGAGGACCTTGAACGTTACAAATCAAGCAATGAACATAAGGCAGCAGTTGCAGAAGCTTCATTAATCAGAAAAACAAAAATAGTGGTTGATTACATTGTATAAGGAATGAATACTCTTTATCCCATTAAATTCAAACCAGTTCTAAAAGAGACCATCTGGGGAGGTAAAAACCTGCAATCCAGATTTTCAAAGGATGGCAAACCGGGCAAAAAGATCGGAGAAAGCTGGGAGATAAACGGGATGAATGGTGAGAGTTCCGTTGTGACTAACGGATTCCTTAAAGGCAATTCTCTTGAAGAAATCATTGAAGTATTTATGGGAGATCTGATAGGTGATGAACCTTATGAAAGATTCGGGAATGAGTTTCCCCTCCTCATTAAATTCATTGATGCAAGTGAAACGCTGTCAATTCAGGTTCATCCGGACGACAGACTGGCTATGGAGCGCCATCATGCATGGGGAAAAACGGAGATGTGGTATATTATTGATTCTGAAAGAGATTCATTGATTTATACTGGGTTTAAAAGGAAGACCTCAAAAGAAGAATACCAGAAGCATCTTGACAATAAAACTATTCCGGACCTGGTAAATAAGACCCCGGTGAAACCAGGAGACTCTTTCTTTATACCTGCGGGAATGGTACATGCTATCGGTGCCGGGGTTATTCTTACAGAGATACAGGAGACCTCTGACATTACATACCGGATATATTACTGGGACCGGACAGACAAGTCAGGCCGGTCTCGTGAAATGCATTCTGAACTGGCACTTGATGCAATCAACTTTGACATGGCAGACACCGGACTGATAAGGAAAGAACCTGTATTGAATCAGTCTGTCACACTCGCAGAATGCAGCTATTTCCATACCCGCCTACTTAAGATTGACAGTCCTGTTATTAAAGATTACAGTCTCACTGACTCTTTCATTATTTATATTTGCATCAGCAGTGCAATACTGGTTGAGTGCTTTGGCAACACAGAAAAGCTTGTTGCTGGTGAGACTGTCCTTATTCCGGCAGCTGCTGATTCTGTGACACTTATACCCATTGGAGCTGCAACTATTCTTGAAGTATACATACCACTAAAAAAAAATGTTTGATATGAAAGCCATCGCCAACCTGTTTTTAACATTCACCATATTCTTTGTCTTTTCCTGCGGCGGGGGAAACCCATCAGAGAAAAGCAGCAAAGAAGAAAAAACCGGCCATCAGCCTGATACAGGTTATACAGGTACAAAAAGCTATTATTCAGGAGAATATAAGCTTAAAGAAGTGCAATTTGAAAACGGCATAAAATCAGGAATCGCACGTACCTATTATAAGGGAGGAGTTCTTAGAAGTGAAATTATTTACGTTGCTAATGTAAAAAGCGGCGATGCAAAAGAGTATTATCCTGATGGCAAACTCTTCAGGGTTACACCATATTTGAATGACACAATTAACGGTACTCAGATACAGTACTATAAAAGCGGAAAGGCAAAGGCAAAAATCAATTATACGGAAGGCAGACGAGATCCAAAACTCTCCGAGTATGATATGAACGGGATTATTCTGAAAGATTACCCTGAGATAACATACAGAGTAATTGATAATTATAAAACCAATGGGGTTTATAAGTTATTTATTGAGATGTCAGACCTATCGGAGAACGTTAAATATTACAGGGGAGATTATGTCAACGGACTTGTTGATCTCTCTGCCTGTACACCACTTCTGCAGAATGCCACAACCGGATACCTGGATATGAAGAAGGGACAGGTAAATTCTGCTGACTCTGTAGTAGTAATTTCTTCCTATCTTACCGCTTACGGTAACAGACTCTATTACAGGATTGCTATACCTCTTCCTTATAATGATCTAAACTAAACAGTTATGTCAGCTATTTTAACACCTGGAATAAAACTTACAGTTACAAAAAAGGTTGATAAGACCGACACTGCAGCTGTATATGGATCAGGCCTTCTCGATGTGCTCTCAACACCGGCCATGATTGCCCTGATGGAACAAACAGCCATGAAAGCTGTTGAAGCCTGTCTGAATGTCGGAGAAGGAACTGTTGGTACTGAGGTCTGCATCAGTCACATGAAAGCCACCCCGATAGGAAAAGTCGTAACCTGCACAGCTACCCTTATGGAAGTAATAGGTAAGAGGCTGATATTCAATGTAGAAGCTACTGACGAGGCAGGTAAGATTGGTGAAGGTATCCATGAGAGATATATTATTGATAATGAAAGTTTCATGGCAAAGATTAAGTGACCATGATAATTAAGACTGCCACCTATGTAACAAGCAGCGCAAAGATCAACCAGTGTCCCCCGCCTGACAGGCCTGAATATGCTTTCATTGGCAGATCAAATGTTGGCAAGTCCTCACTTATTAACATGCTGGTTGGCATGAAGAAACTGGCGAAAATTTCAGCGACGCCGGGGAAAACACAAACGATAAACCACTTTCTTATAAATGAAGAATGGTATCTGGTAGATCTTCCGGGTTATGGATATGCGCGTGCTTCACATAAAATGAGAGATCATTGGAGCAGACTTATCATGAGCTACATAAGAGAGCGGAAGAATCTCATTTCTCTTTTCGTCCTGATAGATTCACGTCATGAGCCTATAGCATCTGACCTTGAATTTATGGAGAAACTGGCGCTGGGAGGTATTCCTTTTGCCAGGGTTTTCACCAAAGCTGATAAGGCAGGAGAACGGGCAACCGGAAAGAACAAAGCCATTTATGACAAAACCATGCTGTCTACATGGGAAAGCCTCCCTCCTACCTTTATCACTTCATCAGCCAAAGGTACAGGCAGGGATGAGATACTTGAATACATTAATAATACAATGATATTTTTTGAAAATGATAACTCTTTAAAGCTTTAATATTATTTTTACATCACCGTAAAAAACTAACCCAGTAAACCTCCTTTTATGAACGGCAGAGCTCCTTTCAAGATCTTTTCATGCAGTGCTTCAGTTAGTATTGCTGAAAAAATTGCATCCCATTTAGGCATTGAACTTGGAAAGAGTTCGCTGACAAGTTTCAGTGACGGTGAGTTCCAAACCTGTTTTGATGAATCAGTCAGAGGCTGTCATGTATTCATAGTCCAGTCGACCAACCCGCCTGCAGAAAATCTGATGGAACTTCTGCTCATGATTGACGCAGCCAAAAGAGCCTCAGCCTATAAGGTTAATGCAGTTATTCCTTATTACGGTTATGCACGCCAGGACAGGAAAGACAGGCCTCGCGTTTCTCTCGGTGCCAAACTCACCGCAGATCTTCTGACGAAGGCTGGTGTTGATCGGATAATTACAATGGATCTTCACGCTGACCAGATACAGGGTTTCTTTGACGTACCGGTTGACCATCTTTTCGGCTCTGCCCTTTTTGCACCATATATTAAAAATCTCGGCCTTGAAAACCTTACTGTTTCCGCGCCAGATATGGGAGGTTCAAAAAGAGCCAACGCCTATGCCCGCTACCTTCAGAGTGAAATGGTTCTTTGTTACAAACTCAGGAAGAAACCCAATGTTGTGGAAGAGATTTCAGTGATAGGTGAAGTTGAAGGTCGTAACGTTGTTATAATTGATGATATGATCGATACTGCCGGTACCCTTACCTTCGCAGCCACCGTAATGAAAGACAGAGGTGCCATAAGCGTAAGAGCCTGTGCAACGCATCCGGTTTTATCAGGTGACTCTATTGAAAAGATCAATAATTCACCCCTTGAAGAGGTTGTGGTCACAGATAGTATTCCTATAATCAAACCATCGTCAAAAATCAAGATACTGCCAGTTGGTGATATTTTCGCTGAAGCAATAAAAGCTGTTTATACTAATCAGTCTATTAGTACAGGTTTTGTATTTTAACCTTTTTCACTATATTTGCACGCCAATTTTAAGAAATGTCCAACGTGTGATGGGGGATTGACCGGCACTTAATCCTGAGTAACACAACAAATTAAAGACAATGAAAACTATTGAGATCAAAGCCGTCTCCAGGGAAATTTTCGGAAAAAAGAGTACAAAGAGCCTTCGCGCTGAAGGCAATGTCCCATGCGTGATGTACGGAGGTAAGGAGAATCTCCATTTCTATGCACATGAGAATGAATTCCGTGGTCTGATCTATACACCTGACGTGCACCAGGTAAACCTTTTAGTAGATGGCAAAAGCTATTCTGCCGTTTTGAAAGATCTTCAGTTCCACCCGGTATCAGACAAACTGCTTCATATTGATTTTATTCAGGTTTTTGAAGAAAAACCAGTTACTATTGAGATACCAATCAAGATTACCGGTGAGTCTGTTGGTGTAAAAGCCGGCGGTAAACTGCGGGTTAAACGCAGAAACCTGAAGGTAAAAGGCTTAATCAAAGACTTCCCTGAACACCTCACAATTGATATTACCGGTCTTGAGATAGGTCAGTCAATAAAGATTGGCGACCTGGTGTATGACAAGCTTGAGATCATTGACAACAAGCGTGCTATGATAGTGGCAGTTGCTATTTCACGTGTTGTGAAAGAAGAAACTGTTGAAGGTGAAGCAGCTCCTGCTGCTGAAGGCGAAACAGCTCCTGCAGCTGAGAAGGAAGCACCGGCAACAAAATAAGCTGAGTCTTGAAATACCTTATCGCCGGTCTTGGCAACATAGGCGAAGAGTACAAAAATACACGACACAATGTCGGCTTTATGGTATTGGATGCACTTGCAAATGCATCCAATATCTCTTTTACAGACAGACGATATGGCTTTGTTGCAGAAATGAAATTCAAAGGCAGATGTTTCATCCTTCTCAAACCATCAACCTTTATGAACCGCAGTGGTAACGCTGTGAATTACTGGCTGCAGAAAGAGAAAATACCGCTCGAAAACCTGCTGGTTATAACTGATGACATAGCTATTCCTACCGGAAGCATCAGGCTCAGGTCCAAGGGAAGCCCTGGCGGACATAACGGACTTGCAAGCATCAGTGAAACGCTGGGTTCTGATGAATATGCACGTCTGAGAATTGGCATTGGAAGTGACTTCCCCAGGGGCGAACAGGTCAATTACGTGCTTGGAGAATGGTCTGACGATGAACTGGCAATTTTGAAAACCAGACTTGATCTGGCTTCAAAAATGGTAAGATCTTTCGGAACAATAGGATGTGAACTCACAATGACAACATTCAATAAAGCCGGAAAGACTCTTTCAGGTGATGGAAAAAAAGGAGACAAGGATAGATAAATATCTCTGGGCGGTCCGGCTTTTTAAATCAAGGAGTGCTGCTACTGAGGCCTGCAAAAAGGGAAAAGTACTTGTTTGTGATAAAACAGTCAAACCCTCGCATATTATCTCTGAGGGAGATATTATCATATTGAAAAAACCTCCCCTGACATACACTTACCGTGTCGCAGGTATAATTGAGAACAGGGTAAGTGCAAAGCTTGCGGTTGATTTTGTGACAGATATGACTCCGGAAGAAGAGAAAAATAAAATAAGACCGGAGAGTGGATCATTTTTCGGATATAGACCTAGGGGTAAGGGCCGTCCTACCAAAAGAGAGAGAAGAGATATTGAAGACTTCCTGGAGTAGTCACATACTACATAATACAAATGGTGGTATAAATACCTAAAAAGCCTGCAATTCACTCATTTAATCATAATACATTTCTTAAAGGGAGAATTCTTTTCCTACCTTCGGACGGCATAAAAACATTACCATATTATGTAATAAGCCTCTCACAGGTATGGGGAAAAACAATATAGAGAAGTACGATTTCTTCTATCATCTGCTGAAACTATACGTTGGTTTCTGGCATAATAATATCTATTACCGTAAGGTCATTGTTTTTGGTAAGGAAAACATAGATTATTCAGCTTCAAATATTTTTGCTCCAAATCACCAGAATGCCCTGATGGATGCCCTGGCAGTTGTATTTACAACAAAAGGCCAGCTTGTTTTTCTGGCAAGAGCAGATATTTTCAAGAAGAAATTTATTGCAGGCCTTCTGCATTTCATTAAGATGTTGCCTGTATTCAGGATAAGGGACGGCTATGAAAACCTGAAACTGAATGATGAGACATTTCAGGACACTTACCGAGTTATGGAGCATCATACCAGCCTTGGTATCCTGCCGGAAGGTAATCATGACGGACACAGAAGACTACGTCAGCTGAAGAAAGGTATATGCCGGATTGCCTTTCAGGCAGCAGAGGCCTCTGACTTCAAGCTTAACATAAAGATAGTACCCGTTGGTCTTGAGTTCACACATTACTGGCGCTTCAGACAGGTGCTGACGGTTGTTTACGGACGGCCCATTGTTGTTGCAGATTACTATGACAGTTATAAGGAAAGCCCTCAGAAAGCACTCCTTGAACTGCGTGACAGACTCTCTTCCGAGATGAAAAAGCTCATGGTGCATATTGAGAATGAGGAAGATTATGATGCCATCAATGAGCTTAGAAGTATTGTAAACGACAAGTATAGTGATAGCTTCCGCTATCCGAAGCTGTTCAGAGACAAAGGACTTGTGAGCAAAGTGAATGAACTGAGACAATCTGACCCGGACACATACCATAAGATATGTGATGAAAGCCT
>CAZGDJ010000106.1:0-9699 GCA_964524635.1 uncultured Rikenella sp.
GAGCAACGGACTGAAAATCCGTGTGTCCCCGGTTCGATTCCTGGTGGTACCACATAAACAGAGTGAGAGTGAGAGCGAGAGCGAGCACTCTCACTCTGTTTCTCATACCTCACTCTGACACTCACTCTCATTCTGTTTCTCATACCTCACTCTGACACTCATTCTGTTTCTCATACCTCACTCTGACACTCACTCTGTTTCTCATACCTCACTCTGACACTCACTCTCCTTCATTTTTATTAAATTAGCTCTATTTCTCGCTGGATTCAACTTTAGTGCTAAAACAAATAATTATGTTTGACTTTCAAAAACTTGATGTATTCCAGAAGGCAAAGTGCTTTTGTAAGGAGATCACAAGAACTCTAAAAAGTAATGATTTTGATAGGATCACAAATGATCAATTAAGAAGAGCATCATTTAGTATAATGTTAAATATAGCAGAAGGATCTTCTCGCTTTAGCAACAGGGATAGAAAAAATTTTATGGTCATTGCCAGAGGAAGTGCTTTCGAATGTGAAGCTATTCTGGAATACTTGAATGAAATGAAAGAGATTGATGCGGAAACATATACGACACTTTCTGCAAACCTGGAAGAAATATCAAAAATGCTTTTTGCATTAATCCATAAATTAGATTAAGTGAGAGCGAGAGCGAGCACTCTCATTCTGTTTCTCACTCCCGCACTCACACTCAAACTAAACAAAATCCCGCATGATCAACGATCTGCGGGATTTGTGTTTTAATAAAGTGACGGAATCGGTGACGGACTTGTTGCAAATGGCATTTCTTTTACTGGTTCTTTTTGAAGTCACTGTCTTTTTAGGCTCTTGTGCCTTGATATGGAAAACTGTTCTTCCATTCTAATTAGAAATATAATATATCGCCCAAAAGAAAAGCTCAAATATTCTTGTTTCTATTTGACTTTTTAATAAAAAATTATAAATTTATCTGATGAAAGTCTGATTGTCTAAGCACTATCGAACAAGTTTAAAAGCGTTTTGCATTTGATGTCGTAGGAGAATAAGCTTTTAGGTATGCTTATAACTATAAATCATTAAGGATGGTAAATCTATGCCTTAAGTAACCATTTGTTATTATTCCGTTGTGGAATTATGGCAGGGGGCATTTTAGCATTTTACTTGGAGAATGAGCATTTTGAAATGGTTAATGAAGTCATTGAAACCCTTGAAACAAAAGATTTAGACATAACCGTAAATCTTGTAGATACAAGCGGACGAATAATAATGAATTTAAAAACAAAAAATAAAACATTAGAATTTAGTACTGCAAATCTCCAAAATGGCGTTTACACAGTAGTAGCATCCATTGGGAATCAGAAAACTTCGACCAATCTTGTTGTCAATCATTAATATGGAATGAACCTGATATGAGATGCCATAATAGACTGGCATCTCATATTCTTAATACTATTATTGAATATATTTTGAGTATAGTCATATTAAAAATAGTGTCAACCAGGAGAAGTCTCTGTCCTGGAGGACAATGAATTCATTACTTAATTATTGATAATTTTACTTTTATGAAGAAATGTATTATATCTGGATTTGCGTGCATCTTTCTGATACTTTTTTCGTGTTCCGGCGATATAAAGTTTGATCTTCCGGATGTTGAATCTTTGGTTGTACTACAATCGTTTGTCGATCCTGATAGAGAAAACCAAATAATTGTTACCATGGCAAGATCGGTTCAAAAGCCAACAATTCAAATGAGTATGGATTGTCAGGTTGACCTTTATGAAAACGATATTTTTCTCAAACGACTTGACCTTGACACTATGCTATACTACGGCTTAGAACAACATAATAGAAATAGTTACTTAGGATTCAAAATAGATTCAAATCTGGTTTTTTCTGAAGGCAATATTTATAAAGTTGAAGTCAATTATGCAGGGTATGAAACTGTTTCTGCTGAATCAATAATGCCAGAAACACCTGTAATCAAAGAAATAACAACCAGGCACTTTACCGGTGAAATGCCAGATTGGTACTATAACACGCCATATAGCCAGATGCCAGATTATCCAGGTGATCCGATGGAGAGAGACACCTCACTGATTGAGTTTACTGTAACATTCGATGACCCCGCTGGAATCAACAATTTTTACCGAATCGGCGTAAATTTGATATCAACGTTCCCCTGGCCAGAGAACTTCTTTAACAGAAGGATTCAATATGCAGTAACCTCAGATCCTGACCCTTGTTTTATGATGTACAACTATTATACCTATTATCCCCCTTATTCTGGCTGGAGTAATCCAACAACATATGAAATCTTGTGGAATGACAAGTACTTTGATGGTGAAGAAAACTCAATCAAAATTCTTGTTCCTTCGGGTTCAGTATTGCCTGCCGGAACAAAATATGTTATCTATCTGTATTCTCTAAGTGAAGATTATTACAAGTACATGGTCAGCAGGTGGAAATACTATAAAATAGAAAATGATCCTTTTGCCGAGCCTGTCAGATTTCATGATAACACGAGTAATGGCTGTGGAATATTTGCTCTTTGTGCAGTAGATATTGATACTATTGTCTTTTAGCTAAAAATGTATGAAGGTATATATCTTTTCTATTTTCTTCTTATTGGTATGCTTCACTTTGCCAGGACAGAACCTGCGAATTGAAGGAAGAGTTCTTGATTCAGAGACTCAGATACCTGTTCCAAAAGCAGAAATTAAAATTGAACAAAAATTGTTCACCACTGATGTAAATGGATATTTCGTTCTAAATCATGAAAAAGGCACATGTCTGATTAAAATAAAGTATAGTGACTATGATGAAATGGAATACCATGTTACTCTTGTTTCAGATACGACCCTGACATTTTATTATGACAGGAAAATTTCAATTAAAGAGGTGCAGGTTGTCGGATTACGTAACTCAGGTTTCAAAAGAGAAGAAAATCTTGAGGTTACAAAGTTTATCCCGGCAGAAAACAGTTACCTGCCAGGACTGGGAAGTAATGAGGATTTGATGAAAGAACTGCAACTCCTGCCAGGTGTTCAGTCAGGGGGAGAGGGTTCGTCAGGACTAATTGTAAGAGGTGGCCAATATGATCAAAACCTGTTTAATCTGAATGGTTTCCCGGTCTATCAACCTTACCACTTTTCTGGTCTCCTTTCTGCCATAGATCCGTTTATGGTGTCAGAAGTTGAGCTGATGAAGGGCGGATTCCCATCGAAGTATGGCGGCAAATTATCTTCAGTCGTTAATTTTAATACCGACAGGCCCATTTCAGATTCCGTTTTATCAACTTTTGATGCCGGGATTCTGATATCCGGAGGAGCAATAAGATTCTCTCCCGATACCGTTACAACCATAGCCCTCTCAGGCAGAATTGGTACAACCCTTCCATTTAATAAAACACTTAACAGACGATTCCCCGCTTTCCATTTCTTTGATTTTTATGATATTAATCTAAACGCAACACGAAAAATAAATAGTAAAAATGATATTGCTTTAACATTGTTCGTAAACAAAGACTTAACAGATAAAACTAATAGTGATACTTATTATGATCAGGGTACAAAATGTTCTTCGGAGAATCTTATGATAGCAGGATGGAGTGACATCCTGGCTGGAATTTCATGGACAAACAATCATAATGCAAACACTAAAGTCAAAACGAATTTTTACTTTCAGGATTTCCGCTCAAAATTCACAGAAGAGTTCCATTCTATACGCTATGAAGAAACCAACATTACTCATGATGCTATAAATTCTAATTCAAGCCAAATTAAAGAATTGGGGTTGACAAGTGACCTGGAGTTTCTTTGTAATAAGCACGTTTTTAATGTTGGAGTTTTTTCATATTTACGAAATGTAAAGCCTGAGGTTGGAACTTTCCTTTATACCAATGGAGTTTTGGACAATGACTTTACGGACGATCAATATCGGAATAAAAACCAATCTCAAATTGAAACAGGTATCTATCTGGAAGATAAATATTCCATTAATAAAAATTTGACATTCCGCCCAGGCATAAGGTTCACAGTATTAACTGGTTTCAAACCAGCTTATCTTTCCCCTGAGCCCCGGCTTCTGATATCATACAGGCTCAATGACATTTTTACTTTCATGGGATCCTATACAATAGCTAACCAGAGTGTTCACAGGATTAGTTCCTCAAATGCAATGGTCGTAAATGATCTTTGGATTCCCTCAAATAACAATTTCAAACCTTCGATATCCTATCAAGGCGAACTTGGCATTTTTATAAATAATGAAAAGCTATTCCAAAGTGAACTTTCAGTCTATTATAAAACAATAAATTCTCTCTACATATATAAGGAAGGAGCGAGCTTTGCCGTATATCCGCGTTGGGAAGATAATATTACATCTGCGTCAGGAAAATCATATGGGGCAGAGTTGCTTATTCAGACTCACATAAACAAAACGTACTTCTTATTAGCATATACCATATCGAAAACAACAAGACAATCTCCGGAAGTCAATGATGGAATGAAATTTAATTATAAGTACGATAAACCACACGACTTCCATATCACAATCAGTTATCGGCCGGGAAGTAATCTAAGTATCAGCGGCAATTGGGTTATTCAAAGCGGGAATATGGTGTCATATTATGATAGGATTATTCAGGCAGATTATATGGATTTCCCTATGCCATTTATGGAAACGATAAACAACATACGTTTCCCTTTGTATCATAGATTGGATTTGAGCATTGAAAGTAAGAAAAGTAGAAAGTGGGGACGGAGTACACTAAAAGTTGATGTCTATAACATCTATTCAAAGTTGAACCCATGGTATCTTATTTATGATAATGGTCAAATCGAACAAGTTTCCTTGTTCCCGATTATTCCTTCATTGAGTTATAAGATTGAGTTTTAATACATGGTATATTTTTATGCACTGGTTCTTACGTAAAAAGTCTATCACTAATAATCAACAATCAATCTTAAAGAGTCTCAAGGTTTCGTGTACTAAATATCAGTACGATTAGACGAAATCAGTTGAGTTGGTTTAACCACCAGGTATTGTTAGATAGAATTACTAAGAATCACACTGTTGACGTTTTCGTTGACGCTTTGTTACTCTCAAACATGCTTCATAACTTGCGCTAAACCAGGCTCATACGTTGTATTGCTAATGCAAGAAGATTGTGAAACTTAAATCAATAATGGTTGTACAATCCTTATTCTCAAACCCCCATTTATTCGGGCAGTCAAACATACAACCTTCAAGCTCTCAGGGGCTGGTGGTACCACATAAACAGAGTGAGAGTGAGAGCGTAAGCGAGCACTCTCATTCTGTTTCTCATACCTCACTCTGACACTCACTCTTTTTTCTCAGGCCTCACACTCAAACTCACTCTTTTTCTAAAACTGAATGAGCGAGCACTAAAATGATTAGTCTTTACAAATTTGGCCTCAAACGGGAATGAATATTAAGTATTTAAATTCGTTTGAGTTGTAGTTTAAATGTGCTTTTCCTGTAGCTTTAATGAACATTTTCCAGGCATAATATGTTAATTGTCAAAGAAAAAGAATGCATTTCAGTTCTTTCCTGGTTACAGATTTCAAGACAGATGGACAATGACATTATTGCGTACAATTGGTTGATTGGGTGAGCATATTGAACAGTTTTTAATTTACCTTGCTTAAGAAAATTGTATGCAGGAGGAAAGGGTTGTTAGAGTTTAAAACCTGAAATTTTGGAACACAATCATTCTCATAATAAGGATATTAACCTGGGCAATGCCTTTAAAATAAGCATTACAATTAATATCATCTATATAGCCGTTGAAGTCTTTTACGGCTTCTTTTCGCATTCAATGGCCCTCGTTGCTGATGCTGGGCATAACTTCAGCGATGTACTGGCATTGGTGTTTTCATGGATTGCAGTAATGCTTTCTCAGCGTAAGCCTACATTAAGGTTTACCTATGGGTTTCGAAGATCGACCATTCTTGTCGCGTTGCTTAATACAATATTCCTTTTAGTGGCTGTGGGGTTTATTGTTGTGGAAACAATAGAAAGATTAAGTAAGCCATTGGCAATTGAAGCGGATAGTGTAATTATTGTTGCTGCCATAGGGGTAGCAGTAAACGGGTTCACAGCCTGGCTGTTTTTCAAAGATAAAAAGCGGGATCTAAATATTCGAAGTGCGTTTATTCATTTTGTTGCCGATGCTTTGGTATCATTGGGTGTAATTGCTGCAGGTGTTATTATGGCACTGACAGGTATAGTCTGGGTCGATTCAGTGGTGTCATTTGCTATCATTGCTGTTATTCTTTATAGTTCTTACCATCTGTTAATTGATTCAGTTAACCTTGCGCTTGATGCGGTACCTGAAAATATTAACATTGAAGCTATAAGCAGATTCTTAAAAAGTTTGCCTGAGGTATCAGATATTCATGACCTGCATATCTGGGCATTAAGTACTACTGAAACTGCTCTGACTGTGCATATTACAACTCATTTGCAAACTGACAGGTTGTTTATTGTCAATATTCAGAATAAGTTGCACGAGCAGTTTGATATTGAGCATGCTACAATTCAGGTAGAATACGGTAGCAATACTGCTGATTGCTTAAATAACTGCAACTGACAGAAAATTCCTGAAATGAACGAAAAAAGACTTTATAAGCTGGCTTACCGGTTAAGTCTTTTTACAATCTTTTACAACATTGTTGAAGGGGTAGTATCAATGATATTAGGCTACAAGGATGAAACCCTTACCTTATTTGGTTTCGGCGTTGATAGTTTTATTGAAGTAATGTCCGGGGTTGGTATTACAGTGATGATATTGCGAATCAAACAAAATCCGCAGAGTATAAAAAGTGCTTTTGAAATTAAAGCCTTAAGAATTACAGGTACAGCATTTTATCTATTGTCAGCGGGTCTCTTAGCAGGAATTGTTTTAAATCTCATCAATCATCACAAACCGGAAACTACACTCTGGGGAGTAATAATATCATTGGTTTCAATTGCAATTATGGTTTGGTTGATGAATGCAAAAAAGAAAATTGGCAGAAAACTAAACTCTGAACCAATAATCGCCGATGCCAACTGTACAAAGATTTGCGTATATATGTCTCTTGTATTGCTGGCTTCAAGCCTCATTTACGAGCTTACTGGATTTCAATATGCTGATATCATAGGGGCAGCTGGTCTTATTTACTTTTCCATAACCGAAGGAAAAGAAGCATTTGAAACTGCAAGAGGAAAAGAATGCAACTGCGCGACATAAACTTTTACTTAATGAAAAAAGGAAAAGTGAAGTTCTGTAGATCCTGTGCAGATTCCTGTATAAAAAGAGAAATGAAACTTATCGAAGGTGCAGAGATGAGCACAATGAAAGAGCTGACACAGCTGACAGCTGAAAGTGATAAGGTAATTACTTTTTAAAATAGTAAATTATACCCCATAAAGAAATCGATGGCAGAACCATCAGTATCCAACAGTTTCGGGTCAGTTACCAGATGAGAGCTTCCGTCAGGAGTGAATTTGTAACCCACATTACTGTATCTCATGCCAAGGGTAGTCGATCCCCTTTCCATGAAATTTGTTTCAAACATAAACACTCCATGAAAACCAAAGGCGGGCTCATATTTTAATTTGTATTTGGTGTCACCGACCTCGGAAGCATCTACTTTCATAGTACCAAGGGTATACAATCCAGGTCCGGCTCCAAGCCTAAAGCGATGCATATCATTTTTGATCGGGATTACCAGAGCAGGCGTTAATGCAAATCCGACCCTGTTAAAGGATGCGCTTGCATTGCTTAATTCTCTCGACAGAGTGGCTGACTGGAATGATGCAGAAAATGAGAGGTCAAATGACCTTCCGAAACGATGGCCATATTCAATGCCTATCCCGAAGCCTCCTCCTGTGCTGAGAGTGACATCATTACTGTTCTCATCAATAAAAAATGGATACTTTTCGAAACCAATACCTCCGCTTATTACCAGACCAAGCCTTGAGTTCATAGGTTCAGTGGAAATAAATTCAGCGCTTAGTTCAGAAAGCCTGTTCCCTTCAATAGTCATTTTACCGGAAGCAGGGTCTACTGGTTCAAGTATTGGTATTCCTGACCATAATCCCATAATGTAATAGCATTTGATATAATACTCTTTTCCTGCTTCAGCATTCAGGTTTATTCTTGATTCGGATCCAAAACTGAAAGAAAACACATAATTCCCGGGTGTGACTGTATATTTAAAAAAGGAAGCATTTCTTAGTCTCACAATTGGCTTTTCGTTAGACAGTATGGTCATCTTTGCGGCTGAACCAACATATTCCGGTAACCTGTAAAAATAGATAGCAGATGAATTGGCCAGGTCTGTTGTGTCAGTTATCTGGGCAATGGCAATTTGACAAATCAACACAACAAATAATAATGCGGATAATTTTTTCATAATTACTTTAAGATTCTGTTTTGACTTTCCCACGTAAATTATTAATAAATATAATTAGTAAAAACCAGAGGGCAAAGTAACTTTACTTAATTTGATGGTGAATTCCAGACAAGTTCATTAATTATTTTATTTAAGTTAAGGGTTGAACACTAATTCAACCCGACCCTTCACGAGAAACCAGCAGATTAATGTTTTATTATTATTTTTAATCAATAAAACGAGCAACCCTGACCATTGCCAGCCAGATCATATTGACCATCAAATGCATGAATATTGCACTTGCTACATTTTCTTCATCGGTATAAATTTTCAAGCAAATGAATATACTCCCGGTAAATTCAAAATCTGATCTGAAGAAATTCATCAATCTTCCCTATAAACTTTATAAAAATGACCCGGTATGGGTGCCCCCCTTACTGGATGAACAATTCAGTCAGTTTGATGTGCATCGCAACCCGACGCTTGATCATTGCGAATATGAGCTTTTCATTCTTGAGGAAAATGGAAGGATAATTGGACGTATCGCTGCATTTATCGACAGACTGGCTTTGGAGGTATGGAAAGAACAGATCGGATTATTTGGCTATTACGAATGTGTTGAAGATACTGCAGCCAGCAAACTTCTCTTTGATACTGCAGCAACCTGGCTCCGAAATAAGGGTATGACAAAAATGAGGGGGCCATGGAGTTTTGTGTCACAGGAGTGGGGACTTGTTGTGGAGGGATTCACCCCATCGCCGGTGGTGATGGCGCCATATAATCCACAGTATTATGTTGACCACATGTTATCATATAACCTGGAAAAGATCAAGGATCTTCTGGTCTATTTTATTTCAATAAAGGATGGTTACACCATTCCTGACAGGATAATGACCCTGACTGATGATGTGGTGAGAAGATACGGGGTGAACATCCGTCAGGTCAATATGAAGAACTATGAAGAAGATGTACAGAAAGTTATTGACCTGTCAAACCGAAGCCTTATCAATAACTGGGGTTATACCTCTGTTACAAGGGAAGAAGCAGAGGCTGTTGCGCGTGATTTGAAACCAATTATACAGCCAAAAGGAGTAATTTTTGCTGAGGATCGGGAGGGCAGGCCTATCGGGTTTGCGATAACTATTCCTGACATAAACCGTTTATTGAAAGGTTTAAACGGACATCTGTTCCCCTTTGGATGGCTTAAGCTTCTACGCGGAATACCAAAACTACGCAACTACCGTCTTTTTGCCCTTGGAGTGATACCAGAGTATCATGGGAAGGGCGTTGACAGTCTTTTATACCGTGCTCTGTGCGAG
>CAZGDJ010000107.1:0-9672 GCA_964524635.1 uncultured Rikenella sp.
TGTAACCGAGATCGTTGCCGCAGAAATACTACCTCTTGGCGGGTCAAAAGGAAAGGCAGAAAAAGAGCCTGCATAGAAAACAGAAATGTGTGGAATATCGGTCTTGCTGGCTGGCTGCCATTAATTAATGGCAGCCTTTCTTTCTATTCTCCCATATAATCATAAAGTTCAACGTTGGTGCGGTAGTCGTCAAGCAGATGCTCTGCAAAATAATACCACATCATTCGTTCAAAATAGGTTGCATAATTACCAAACCCGTGACGCTGACCAGGCATAATCATAAGGTCAAACCTCTTATTTGCCTTTATCAGGGCATCAGCAACGCGTATTGTGTTGCCCGGATGAACATTATTGTCAATATCTCCATGAACAAGGAGCAGGTGTCCCTTCAGATTCTTTGCCAGATCCTGGTTCTTTTCAATTGAGGCTTTAAAAGCAATCTGAACAGAATCACCTTTCTCTCCTTCTTTAGTTTTTACTTTTTTCTCTGTTTGTTCAACGCCATCATGAGTCTCGCCCCACCACAGGTTATAGATATTATTATCATGGTTTCCGGCAGATGACACAGCAACATCATAAAAATCAGGATATGAAAGAATTGCAGCTGTTGACATGAAGCCGCCTCCTGAATGCCCATAGATTCCGACCCTGTTGACATCAATAAACGGACAGATATCTGCAAGTTGTTCAATGCCGTATTTATCATCAGCGAGAGCATAGTCACGAAGGTCATCATACCCGAAAGAATGATAGTAATGGTTTCTCTGGGGACTGCCGCCACGGTGCCCGAAATTGACTACAATGAATCCCAGCTGTGCAAGAGCAACATTATACCTGTGGCTCACACTGAAAGAATAAGGAACACTCTCGGTCTGTGGACCCGGATATACGTATGAAATTATTGGGTACTTACGTGTTGAATCAAAATCAAAGGGTTTATACAAAACTCCGAAAAGATCTGTCACTCCATCCTTTGCCTTCACTTTGAAGGTCTCGGGCATCTTCCATCCGGTACGGTAAAGCTCAGAGAGATCAGGTTTCTCAAGCTTCATGATAATATTACCTTCTTTATCACGCAGGACAGATTCGGGTTCTGAATCAACTCTGGAGTAATTATCAACATAATACTTTGAACTTTTTGACATATTAAAGGAGTGATTGGCATTCTCCCTGGTAATAAGAGTCATTCCTCCCCTGTCAATTGAAGCCTTATATGTAAGACTATAATAGGGATGAACATCTTTTTCCCTGCCGAATGCTTCGAAGTATATCATCCGGTTCAGAGTGTCTATCTGTTGTATCCTGCCGGTGACAAAGTATCCGTTACTAATGTTATTTACCAGTTTACCATTTCCGTCATAATGATACAGTTGTCCCCATCCTGTCCTTTCTGACCACCAGATTATGTCGCTGCCTTCATTAAGAACTGACAGTTGTGAGTATTCATTATTAAAATACGGCCATATTTTTTCACTGAACAACACCTTCACTTCACCCGTATTTGCATCTGCTACACAGACATCAAGATTTTTCAGAGTACGGTCTTTGCGAACCAGGATAAGCTTGTCAGCTTCTTTCTGAGAACTCCACCTGACACTGACAGATTGATCCTTCCACTTGTCAAGATTTAAGTCAACACGCTTTTTTGTCTCAATATCAATAATGCTTATAAATTCCTTTGGGATAAACTCTTCACCCGGCATTTCGTACCTGTATGTCTCAAGCTTTGGTCTCGGATTAGCGAGAACATCTATTACAAAAAGATCCTTCACTTTCCTTACGTCTGACCGAACAGCATACAGTTTCTTTGAATTCTTAAACCAGGTAATGCACGGATAAAGTTTTTTTGTTAATGAGGTGTCATTTACATCATTAGCATAAGTAAAGTATCTTTCACCATCTGTTGTAAGCTGTATCCCAGCGCTGTCCTTATCATTTCTCTTCATTATGTAAAGATTATGCTTAAGGGCATAAGCGAACCACATGCTATCAGGAGAAAAGGCTGCCCATTTCGGATCCTTGTGGTCTTTCTTATGAATTGTATCCTTTATTGTAAGCACCCTTGACGAAAGGTCATAACCAAATTTCACTGAGTCAATCTGGAAAGTAAATTTTGTAATGCTTTTCTTTTCAAATTTCAGTTCCCTGATAGGAAGATCAAGATCATTATATGGCTTGTCAGTAACGGTATGCAGTTGAGATGCCATGTATCTGCTGTCAAATAGAGGCTGTTTTGTTCTTTTCCCGGCATCAACATACCACCAGTTCCTTCCTGAAGGTCCTTTATAAGTATACCAGAAGATATCGTTTTCTTCTATCCAGTTAGCCTGGACAGTAAGTTCGCCAACACGCGTTGCTAGATTGGCTGAGCTGAATTTTTCAGCTGCCTGAAAATCTGCTTTCTGTCCGTTCACTGCGGCAGTGATAATTGTGACCAGGAAGACAATTAACAATTTTCTCATCATAGTTAGTTTAAATGCAGGTTTAAAATAACTATAATTCACAATCATCACATAATTGTTTATGCTGAAAATGAATGTTTTGACGTTATTTAACAAATTATGTCTAAGCCAGCGTATCTCTGCCGGCTCGCAAAGCTTTAAGATTCAGTTCAACGATCTCTTCTCCTTTTCGTCCAAAGAGTTTTCTTACAGCATTTTCCAGGCTTTCAAAAGGAAGAGAGATGAAAGATGAAGCAGCGCCAAGTATAACCATATTTCCGGATTTTGAAGATCCCAGATTCTTCGCAATAGCGTCAGCGTCAAGTATCTTACTGTTCTTCACTTTCCTTATTTCGGTCACTAAGGCATCGGTTTCAGGATACCCCGGGATATTGATAAAGGGAACAGAGTTGGTAACAAGCCAGCCGTCAGGTGACAACCATGGCAGGTAACGAAGTGACTCCATGGGCTCAACAGAAATAATAAGATCAGCTTTACCATATGGTATCAGGTCTGAGTTTATCACTTTATCAGATAGTCTGAAATGGGATTGCACATCACCTCCCCTCTGGCTCATGCCATGCACTTCTGATTGTTTAAGGCAAAGGTTTTGTTCTACTGCTGCAAGTCCGATTGTAGCTGCAATGGAGAGTATTCCCTGTCCTCCTACACCTGCTAATATTATATCGCATTTCATCTTTTTTACTTTATTTGTTCTTTTCAGATGATTCAGCCTTTTTGTCTCTTGTTGCAGTCTGAATACATTCTCTGCGAGCAAGTATTACAGAGAGACCTTTGTAGTCAAGTTCCTCTTTGATCACCGATACATTTTCATCGTGGTTTTTCTTTAACGGAACAATTATCCTGAGATGTTCGCGAGCGACACCCAGTCCCAGGCAAATGCTTTCAAGCCTGTCTTTAGCCTGTGATTTCTGTCCTCCTGTCATTCCTGTTGTCGAGTTATCAGATATAATTACAGTGACCTGTGAGTTCTTAACAACTGCATCAAGAAGCCCCGTCATACCTGAGTGAGTAAAAGTCGAATCGCCTATAACAGCAACCGATGGGCTGAGGCCTGCGTCTGAGGCTCCTATCGCCATAGTTATTGATGCGCCCATATCGACACAGGAATTTACCAGGTTAAAAGGCGGAAGAGCGCCAAGGGTATAGCATCCTATGTCAGAGAACACACGCCCGGGTTCGTATCCCTTAAGGGCATCGTCCAGGGCGGCATAAACATCGGCATGACCACAACCTTTGCAGAAAGATGGAGGCCTCTGCTGCACCAGTTGAGGAACCTCCATGCCAAACGAAGTTTCTAAACCCAGAGCTTCAGCAACAATCATCGGGTTTAACTCACCATCACGCGGAACAGTGCCGTCAAGACGACCTTTAACTTTCAGGTCCCGATTAAGAAGTCCGCGTAACTGATCTTCAATAATAGGGTAACCTTCTTCAAGAACAAATACTTCGTCGCTGCTATCCACCAGTTTTTCAACTTCCTTTTTATCAGGAGGATAGGCGGAAATTGAAAGAATATTATAGTCCTCTGCCCTGCCTTCAAGATTTTCAAGAAGGTAGTTATAAGCTATCCCGCAGGTTATTATGCCAGTTTTCTTATGTTCTGATTCTGATAACATGTTCCATTTTGTTAGCAGAGGCTCTGACACAAGATTCTCATAAGTATAGGTAAGTGCTTGATATTGCTTACGCGCTATGGCTGGTAAAAGAACAAACTGTCTTGGGTTTGAAGGTAGCGAAGGTTTGTTTTTTGCGCGAGGCTCTCGTCTGACAACAGAAGCTCTTGAATGTGCCAGACGGGTAGTTGTTCTGAAAAGAACCGGAAGCTTGTATTTCTCGGAAATATCAAAAGCGTCAAAAATCATGTCATAAGCCTCCTGCTGATTACGTGGTTCCAACACAGGCACCAATGCAAACTTGCCATAAAACCTCGAGTCCTGTTCATTCTGTGAAGAATGCATTGATGGGTCGTCAGCTGATACTACAACAAGACCGCCATTAACACCTGTGACAGCTGAGTTAATAAATGGATCAGCAGCGACATTAAGTCCGACATGCTTCATTGCCACCATTGCTCTCAGGCCTGCATATGACATCCCCAACGCTGCCTCCATAGCTGTTTTTTCGTTCGATGACCACTCACGGTGTACATTATCATTTACAGCCTGTTTTGAAGCCTGAATAAATTCCATGATCTCGGTTGAAGGGGTACCCGGATACGCATACATCCCACTAAGTCCGGCATCAAGAGCCGCCTGCGCAATAGCCTCATCTCCAAGCAATAATAACTTTTGCATATAATTATTGTTAAGTTATTCCATAGTTAACAGTACCGGTAAAGATGAAAAGAAAATGATAATTAACAAATAATAATACTCATAATTGATATTGACTCCGGGCAGAGCAAATCAGGATGATTATTCAAAGCAATTCATTAATATCCTCCGGTATAAGCGGTCTGATATTATTATGTACAAAATCAAATGCGAAATCCTCTATTTCATCTCTCACGGAGTTAAATGTCCTCATTATTTCTTCCTCAGTCCCGGTAGCCAGAGCCGGGTCAGGAAATGAGTGATGTATTCTTACGGCATTCCCGGGGAAATACGGGCACTTTTCCCTGGCGTTATCACATACAGTAATGATAAAGTCAAAATCCTTTTGGTCAAGTTCCTCCGTTGTTTTTGATTTCTGTGCTGAGATATCGATAACAGCTTCCATCATTGACTTCACTGCGTATTTATTAAGGCCATGAGATTCTAAGCCTGCGCTCCATACCAACGCTGAATCACCGGCATAATACCTTATCCATCCTTCTGCCATCTGGCTTCGGCATGAATTTCCAGTGCAAAGGACAAGAACCTCTATTTTTTTCATAATTGAATTTTAATTATGCAATATATTAAAGTTAGGTTAAAATGAAGATTGAATGGTCATTATTGCTTACTTTACTGCGCATTTTTAATTAATAACGGTTGAAGAAAACGGTGTTTATATTGATGCTTGCGTCTTTTTCATGGGGATGGATTGACGGGCAGATAGTTAACTTAGATAAATACATCCAGATTGATGGCATGACGATTGATGAAAATGGAACCATCGTCAATAATGTAAGCATTTATTCAAAACATCTGAGGCGTGGTGCTTCGAGCGATGGCAGAGGGATCTTTTCGATTATCAGCGCCCCGGGTGATACTGTATTTTTTAGCGCAATAGGTTATAAATCAACTCTTCTGACTGTTCCTTCCAACCTGACAGGTTCAAGCTACATTACTGATGTGATAATGATCACTGATACAATAATGATAGGCGAGGTTATGGTACTTCCATGGAGAACTTATTCCGACTTCAAAAGGTCTATCCTTCAGAATAAACCCGCTGATCCGATAGCAGTAAATCTGGAAGAGAATCTTGCACTTGTGGAAGAACAAATATGGTCAGATTTGCGTTCTAAACCCGCACAGGGTTATAGATATGTAATGCAGCAGATGTCAGACAATCTTTATACCAGAGGACAGACTCCTTATAACAACCTTCTGAATCCTATTTCATGGTCAAAATTCATAAAAGGTGTAAAGAGCGGGTTGCTGAAAAACGAAAAAAGCGTAAAAAATAAAAGTACGAGAGCTAAAGTAAGGAAGAAAAAATTCAGTGACTGATGGCGCTGATTAAAAGAATATTACTTCCGTTCCTAACACTTTTCATTTCAATGCAGGTTTGTGCCTCACTTCAGGCACAGGGGTTTGCAATTGCCGGAACTGTTACAGATACTTCCGGGACAGCCATCCCTTACGTTACGGTATTATGTCAGGATGACCGGTCAGGAGCGCTTACAGATACAAAAGGCTATTTTGAGCTTATATATAAAGGTGATCAGAATACTGTTACCTTAATTTTCTCATGCATAGGTTATATAACAGACACTTTGGAAGTTACAGTCGGAGACACAGGCAGAGAACTGATAATCACTCTTTTAAATGAAGAATTCAGATTAGACGATATAAAAGTTACGGCCTACAAATCTGATCAGGTAATGGCAATTCAGATACCTGTAGCATCCAGCGCATTATTACCCTCAATCACAGCGGGTATTGAAGCATTGGTACAGACTTTACCAGGAGTTACCTCTTTAAGTGAACTCAGCTATCAATACTCGGTAAGGGGTGGAAGCTATGATGAGAACCTTGTATATATAAATGACATAGAAGTTATTAAGCCATATCTGATAAGGTCAGGGCAGCAGGAAGGCCTGAGCCAGATAAATCCTGATCTTGTTGCATCAGTAAGTTTTTCACCGGGAGGTTTCAGTGCTTTATATGGTGACCGTATGTCGTCAGTACTGGATATCCGGTATCGGAAGCCTGAAGCAAACGAAGCATCGATTTCATTAAGCATGCTTACCTCTTCAGCCCATGCAGGTTTTGTAAGCAAAAATAAAGAGTTCTATATTCTCTCTGGGATAAGATACAGGTCAAATTCAATTCTGCTTAAGAGCCTTGATACTGATGGTGAATACAGACCTGCGTTTACTGATCTGCAAGCTGTTGCCGGATACACAATCAACAGCAGGTCACAATTGACACTTACGCTAAGAGGGTCTTCAAACAAGTATCTTTTTACTCCAAAAAGTCAGACCACGACCTTTGGCTCAGTATCATCAGCATATAAGCTTTTTGCAGCTTTTGAAGGCGGAGAGCGGGACCTTTACGATTATCTCAGCGGCTCCATGGCCTACGAATTTAAACATACAAATGATGTCAGCACCATGATTATATTATCAGGACATCATGCCACCGAAAATGAAAACTTTGATATCAGGGGAGCCTATAATCTAAGGTCGCTTGACAGGAGTGAGGAGACAGAATACATGCCAGACAGCCTGTTGAATATTGGAATAGGGAGCTGGCTTGATCATGCCCGTAACCGTCTCATTTCAGGTAACATTTCCCTGACGTACAGAGGATCTGACAAATCAGGTAATAATGTGACTGACTGGGGCGTAACAGGACGACATCGCAAATATGAAGCCCTGATAAATGAATGGTTACGTGTTGATTCTGCAGGCTATACAATAGCGTCTGATAATGACCAGCTTGTACTTACTTCCTATTCAGACAGCAAAGAGATCTTTACGAGCCTTGGCACCGAGGTATTTATTAACAATAAGACCAGTTTTGGCTTAGCAGGCAGGATGTGGGATGTAAATGCAGGAATGAGAGTGGTCACTGATTCATATAATAATGAAATCCTGCTTACTCCCAGAGCCTCAGTAATGATCCAACTGACCAGAGCAATAACAGCTCACCTTGCATTTGGAGCTTATCACCAGCTACCGGGAGGCAGGGAACTGATGCGGCAACTGGAAAATGCCTCCTATCCTCTTAAGTCCCAACGATCATATCATATCACTGCAGGTACTATCTGTGATTTCACTGCATGGGATCGCCCTTTCAGGTTTACTGCGGAATTGTACGGGAAGAAGATGAACCATCTGATACCATATACAATTGATAATGTAAGATTAATATATTATGGAGGGAATATTGCAGAAGGTTATTCCGCCGGGATTGACTTAAGAGTCAATGGTGAATTTGTTGAGGGAGCTGAATCATGGTTCAGTCTCTCCCTGATGAAGGCGGAAATGAGGATACCGTCATCAAAAACAGGATGGTTCCCCGCTCCTTTTGACCAGAGACTCAATGTAGATATTTTCTTTCAGGATTATCTCCCCGGACATCCGGATTTCAGGGCACATATCAACATAGTGTACGGTACCGGAGTGCCAACCTCCCCACCCGGGAGCTCACCCTGGGAAACAAGGTTCAGAATGCCTTCATACAGAAGAGTTGATATCGGATTTTCAAAGGTCCTGATTGGAGAAGTGAATAACAGAAAAATCGGGAAGCCCGGATCAGTGATAAAAAACCTTACTGTGGGTATTGAAATATTTAATCTTGCTGATATCAATAATACAATCTCATATACGTGGATCAGGAGCGTAAATAACAGTGAAGGTGTCTCTATTCAGTATGCCGTTCCGAATTATCTGACAAGCAGAAGTCTGAATCTCAAGGTTGCCGCCAGATTCTGATTATTCACAGGAACCTGTTTATTGCAATCAATAGCAGCGGAAGAGTAATTATACTCAAAATTGTTGACACAAAAACATTTGCCACAGCCAGACTATCATCAGCACCCATTTCCTTTGCCATTATTACTATACTTGCCATACATGGCATCGATGCTTCCAGAATAATAACGGATGAAACCATTTTGTCAGGAGCATTTCCTGTAAGCAATGCTGTCAGTACAAAAATTGCAACAAGTAATAACGGAACCAAAACCAGCCTGTTAAAGCTCAATATATAGATAATCTTCTTTCCAATTAATCCCCTGACATCAGAAAAGGCCAGCATAACCCCTATATAAAGCATTGATAACCATGTATTTGTTGATCCCAGTGAGGCAAGTGGATTAATAATAATCTCGGGAACCTTAATAGAGAAAATGAAAAATGCAAGCCCTGCCAGTGTTGCAATAGTATTCGGGTTTAGAATTTTTGTAAGACTTTTTTGCCAGGGAGTGCCCTTATCATGGCTCAACACAATCACTCCGGCGGTCCACATTATAATGTTTGAAACAAGTTGAAACATGCTGGCATACAGCAATCCTTCTTCTCCGAAGAGTGATTTTATAAGAGGAAAACCAAGGAATATTATGTTACCGAACATTGAATGGGCTTTGAAAACAGAAGCCTCGCTTCCTGACATCTTTACCACTCTTGTAGTCAGCCATCCAATTAGTAGCATAAAAAATATTACAAAGCCTGAAGCTGAAAGCACAACAATACTGTTTGAAAGCAAGCGCGGATTTGTTTCAAGCCTGAGAAAATTTGTAAACAGCATCAACGGAAGGGAAATATTGAATATCACTTTGGACAACATGTCCTTCGAGTCATGGGTCAGTACTTTAAACCTTGCAGCAAGAGATCCAATCAATACGACAACGGCCAGTATAAAAATCTGAGAAATGATGATTTTGGTCTCCATTATTTAGTGAAATCTTCAATTATGATGCAATAAAAGCAATAATTTATAATTTCGTACTCTGATGAACAGATTTGAAATCATATTTACGGCTGTGATGGCTACCATTATTATTCACCTTCTGGTAGCCGTAATCTTTATGTCAGTTAAAATTGCTGCTGTCA
>CAZGDJ010000108.1:0-9642 GCA_964524635.1 uncultured Rikenella sp.
CCAGCCATGAGTATTCATTATGCCGGTCATCTCATCAATATATTTCCCGGCTTCAGAGGCAAGGTCTTTTTCACCCCGGTGCAGAGCCATCTTTATAAAATCATTTCCATAGAGAATGAACATGGCACCGATGAATATCGATTCAGCCTTACCGCCCTTCTGGTTCTCGGTTGTCTGGAAGCTCTCATCAGGATTGCTGGAGAAACAGTTCAGGTTGAGACAGTCATTCCAGTCGGCGCGGCCAATGAGAGGAAGACCGTGCGGGCCCCTGTGATTTACAACGTGAAAGAATGACCTTTTGAGATGCTCAAAAAGGCTGGCAACATTTGTGCTGTCATTATTGAAAGTAACCTGTTCATCAAGAATCGACCAGTTTCCTGTTTCCTTTATGTACATCGCGACTCCGAAAATCAACCACAGAGGATCATCATTAAAGTTGCCTCCTATTTCTGCATTACCTCTCTTTGTAAGAGGCTGGTACTGATGGTAGGCACTGCCATCATCAAACTGAGTTGACGCTATATCTATGATACGTTGTTTGGCCAGGTCAGGTATCATGTGGATATAGCCGGCAAGGTCCTGGTTTGAATCCCTGAAACCCATACCCCTGCCGATGCCGGATTCAAAGTATGATGCGCTGCGTGACATATTATATGTTACCATGCACTGGTAAGGATTCCAGATGTTCACCATTCTTGAAAGACGAGGGTCATCGTGGTCCACGGTTATGACAGACAGGAGATTGTACCAATACTTTTTCAGTGCAAGGAGTGCTTCCTCCACCCTGGTTACACTATCATAGCGGGCAATCATTGCTTTTGCCCTCTTCTTATTGATCACCTTTTGTGCAATGAACTTCTCTTCGTCAGGATTCTCAACATAGCCAAGCACAAATATTATGGTCTTGTCTTCCCCTGCTTTAAGTTCAATGTCAATGCAATGAGAGGCAATCGGAGACCATCCATGTGCGATAGTATTCTTTGGGTTACCATTAAGGACTGAGTCAGGACTGTCAAACCCGTTATATATACCCAGGAAAGATTCTCTGTCGGTATCAAATCCTGACAGGGGCACATTGGCCGAATAAAAAGCGTAATGATTCCTGCGTTCACGGTATTCGGTCTTGTGATAAATCACACTGTCTTCAACTTCTACCTCACCGGTCGAAAAGTTACGCTGAAAGTTGGTCATGTCATCCAGTGCGTTCCAGAGGCACCATTCAACAAAAGAGAACAGTCTGAATTTTTTGGTTTTATTGCCTTTATTGACGAACCGTACTTTCTGTACCTCACAGGTATCATCAAGAGGCACGAAACTTAATACTTCAGCTTCGAGGTCTTCCTTCTCAGACTTAATTACAGTATATCCCAGACCGTGGCGACATGAATAGTTCTTTACATCTGCTTTAACCGGCTTCCATCCCGGAGACCATACGGTGCCATTATCATTTATGTAGAAGTATTTTCCTCCGTCATCAAGAGGGACGTTGTTATACCTGAAACGAGTAAGCCGCCTCAGCCTGGCATCTTTATAGAAGCTGTACCCGCCCGATGTGTTTGATATTATTGAAAAGAAATCCTTGTTACCCAGGTAATTGATCCATGGGTAAGGTGTCTTATATTCTGTGATAACATACTCCTTAGCGGAGTCATCAAAGTGTCCGAACTTCATTTCAGCCAGATTTAAATTAATCTTTAAGTTTATTCCACCAAGTAAATTTAAGGATGATGCTTGTCGCTATCATTGTCGCTGTTGCAATGAAGAATGAGTTCCATTCCCTTATAATAAGGAATACCGGGAATGCCATCAGAGAGATCTGCCATACAATACCAACAACGACATTGAACATATCTTTCCAGAAATCCTTGTTTCTCTGGAAGGAAGGATCATCAGCCAGCACCATCTTTTCAACCGGTTTCCAGAAGCCCCACGGACGTACCTGTTTGTAGAATTTTTTCAATGTCTCATTATCTTCACGCTTGGTGAGCAGTGACCCGAGTATGCTTCCGAGGAGAGAGATGGCAAATATTATCGGGAAGGCGTTCATGCTGAAGTTTTGAGTCAGCGGCCAGTTCTGCAGAATATCGAGGTTAAGGGCAGGCAGTATAAGGGCTGCGCCAATTCCAGAGAGCATTCCCCAGAAATATCCGTAACCGTTAAAGCGCCACCAATACCATTTCAGCACGTTTGGAGCAGTATATCCTCCCCACAGGGCTGCAGTTATCCAAAGGACTACATCGTTAATGGAGGTTACCAGGAAACCAACGATGATGCCTATCACCACAATCAGAAGTGAGGCGGCATAGCTCATTTTAACGTAGGTCTTTTCACTGGCATTAGGATTGATATACCGTTTATATATATCATTGACTATATAAGCCGGAGCTGCGTTAACGGTAGCCGCAAAGTTGCTCATAAATGCTGCAATAAGTCCTGCCAGCAGGAAACCAAGAAGTCCAACCGGAACATATGTGGCCAGAACCTCCGGCAGGATACTCTCAAAGTCAGGATCAGTCAACGATCCAGTATACAGCTTGTCAAAATTAACAAGTGCAAGAATAGTGAGACCGGCAACCATAAAATAACGTGAAGGATTGAGGACAACACTCACAAGAGAACTCATCTTTGAGGCTTCTTTCGGGCTTTTGGTTGCAAGAATACGTTGCATATCATAGTTTGGAGCAGGACCGGCGGCAGAGACAAACAGACCTTTAAACAGCATCATGACAAAAAAGAGTCCGAAAAGCTCATAGCCATCTGTTTTGATCCAGTCATTGAATGAATGCAGTTTTACTGAAGCGGCAGAAGATATATTATTCCAGTCGAGCCCTGTTGTGCTACCGAATCCGATGCTTTTCCATCCTTCCGGTATCACGGCGTTAAGTGCTTCAGGAGATATCTGCTTGATAGCTATGATACCAACTGCGATAGATGCAACGGTTAGTATTCCGTACTGGATTACTTCAGTAATAACAACACTGAACATACCTCCTTTAACAACATAAAATGTTGTAATAGCCATTAATATCAGGGCATAGAGGTTTACGTTTATCTGGGGGTGGGCAATGATATATTCAGCGTTATTTACTATTGGGGGAAGGAATGCGGCAACAAACTTGCCCACGCCCTTGAAACCGTATGAAAGGAAGCCTATCACACTGACCAGGGCAAAAACAACCACAATAATATGTGAAAGGTTTGACGCTTTGCCATCACCAAAGCGTGTTTTTATCCATTCAGCCCCCGTCATAACATTTGAACGGCGAAGCCATGCAGACAGGTAGACCATAAGGAATACCTGGTTAAAGACAGGCCACATCCATGGGATCCACATGCTCTTCATACCGTACACGGCCAGCCAGTAGACAAGAAGCATTGTTCCTGCTATATCAAACATACCTGATGCATTTGACACTCCGAGCATGTACCACGGAAGACTATTACCGCCTAAGAAATAGGATTGTATGTTTTTTGATGCTCGTTTTGATACCCAGTTACCTATAAAGATTGTTGCAACAAGGTATAGAATGACGATGCCAAGGTCAATAAAGTGCAGGTTCATATAGTTTTGGGTTAATTAGGGTTTTCAGATTATGAATGAGATGCGGCCTTTGCTGGTTTTTTCATAGACCTCACGACTGAAAAGATAATATTGGGCTGGTTTATGAGGAACTCCTTTCTGTTTCTTCTTCAAAGGAATGACATAATGCATTTGTGCAACTTTTTTACGGAAATTGCGCTTATCAAATGATGCACCTAGAAGGGCTTCATAAAGCTTTTGAAGCTGTGAGAGTGTAAAATATTCCGGCAGCAACTCAAATGCAATAGGTTCAACCTTGACTTTTCTCTGAAGGGCCTCCAATGCTTTGTAGAAAATATATTTATGATCGAAAGCCAAATCCATCTCACCTATCATGTTTACCGGAAACCACTGAACATTTCTGTCTTTCAGCTTAAGCGTAACCCTTGTGTTATCAATGAGGGCAAGGTATCCGACAGTAATAATCCTTTTTGCGAATCCTTTTTTTATATGATTGAACCACAGTTTATCCTTTTCACTGCCGACGCGATCAAGCTGCCCGAAAGCAGCAAATTGCTCAAGAAAAATATTGTCCAGGCCTGTCAGGTTCTTCAATATTTTATAGGCTGCAGTATCAAGATCCTCATCTTCATATATGTGATACCCCGTGAGAGTATGATCATCTATAAGTACTTTGCCGGTCTTGCTATCTTTTAACTCCCTGTCAACCAACAGTACGTTGAGTTTTTCAAAATCAAAGCCAAATATTACACAGTCAACTGAGATATTTGGAACTATTTTGTGAGAAAGCATTATATTACAGTTGGTTATGAGATAAGAAATACTTAGTGTATAAAATATACATGCCAAATATATTGTAAAAATACATTATTATCAAAATTAAATTTCAAAAATAGGAATACCGGGAAAACAATGGTAATTGCAAAACTGTAAGCAGTTTGCCATGAGAGAATGTTTATAATTACCCCGGGATGGTTGGGCCTCTTATAAATTCATTTTCAGATAGTGAACATTTTGTATATCTCAAGCCTTATTTTTCTTAACAGACAGATGGTCACAGGAAAGTAAAAATCTGGAAGGATACTGACAATGGATGATACGCTATTTGATCTTTATTTTTATAGCAAGCCGGACTTTATCTAAAAAGATATTACCTTCGTGTAATAAGTACACGAACCATAAAAATGCTGTTTTTCAGACAGCGGGAATAATTAAATTATTATAATAAACAGGCAAAATAGTATCAATTCCGGGCCAAGTATTAGGATTACATTTAAAAATCTAAAATTGAACAGCTTATCTTTGCAATTATGCAAGTAAATCCTGGTCTGGATTGTAATCGTTTAAGGAGGACAATATGAGAAGGTCAATAGTATTTTTAGCATGCATACCACTCTTGTCACAGACGAAGCTATGAACCCCGGATACGGAATTGTTTGTCGGCGGGGCTTTGCAGAAGTGTGGAATAACGGCAATTACCCGGGCATGTTTTCATTTAGCGGTGAATCGGGGTTTAATTGGTACAACCCTCGTCCTGCTGTCTACCTGTTGGTTGAACCCGGCTCAAAGGAGCTTACTATAGATAATACAGTGACGAATATTGGCAAACTCAAATACAGTGATGATGTAACTATTTATCCTAATCCTGCTTCCTGGACTTTTGCAATAAAGAATATTCCAACTAATATCACATCAAATAAACGAAACCAATAATGGATAAAGTCAAGACTTTCCTGAACCTCAGGATCATTGCAGTGTGTGTTGCAGCTTCAATGGTGCTTTCATGTACCAATAATGCATACGAAAAGACAGAAGACGGAATAATAGTGCATGTTAAAAAGACTCCTGTTAATCCCGGCATGAATGTCAGACTTCAGGCACTAAGTGACAGGATCATTCATGTCACAGCTGTCCCTGGAGAAGAGTTTTCAACCGTCAGGAGCCTTATAGCTGTTGAACAGCCGGCAAAGGAGATCGATTTCATGGTTGAGAGGGGTGATGGCCATGTTTTCCTCCATACATCTTCTCTTATAACCGATGTGTCGCTGAAGACAGGAGAGGTAGTTTTTACAGATATAAACGGTAACCCGATTCTGTCTGAAAAGCAGGGCGGTGGAAAAACATTTACGCCTGTTACTGTTCAGGGTAATTCATATTTTATTGTCAGGCAGCAGTTTGAGTCTTCAGCCGGAGAAGCATTATATGGACTTGGAGCAAACCAGACTTCATTTATGAACATGAAAGGAAAAGACGCTGACTTATTTCAGTATAATACGCAGGCAGTAGTACCTTTCATTGTTTCCAGCAATAATTATGGCCTTCTCTGGGATAACAACTCGAGAAGCAAGTTTGGAGATATACGTGATTATACAGAATTGACATCATTAAAACTGTATAACGCAGAAGGTGTGGAAGGTGGACTGACCGCCACTTATACTGACCGTGAAGATACAAAGAAAGTTTTTGTTACCCGTGAGGAGAAGGAAATAAACTACCAGTTCATACCTGATCTTGTTAAATTCCCTGAAGGATTTTCTCTGGCATCCGGACAGGTATCCTGGGAGGGATCAATGGAATCAGGGGTCAGCGGTCTTCATAAATTCGTTTTTACCTCAGCCGGTTATGCCAGGCTATGGGTTGACGGCAATCTGCTCTTTGACCGCTGGCGTCAATGCTGGAATACAAGTTCCAACAGGTTTGATCTGGCAATGGAAGCGGGTAAAAAATACCCGGTTAAGATTGAATGGATACCTGACGGAGGTGAGTCATTTATTACAATGAAACATCTTGATCCTCTTGATCCTGTTGAACAGCAACAAATCTCATTCTGGTCTGAAGTGGCAGAACAAATAGACTATTATTTTATAAGTGGCACTGATATGGATGAAGTCATTAGCGGCTACAGAACCATAACAGGAAAAGCACCCATAATGCCTGTATGGGCCATGGGTTTCTGGCAGAGCAGACAAAGATATACCACGCAGGATGAGATTCTCGCCACTGTGTCAGAATTCAGGAAAAGGGAGATACCCATAGATAACATCGTCCTCGATTGGCAATACTGGCCTATTGACAAATGGGGTGATCATAATTTCGATCCTCTCCGTTTCCCTGAACCTGAAGATATGATTGCCACCCTTCATGACAAACTCAATACCAACATCATGATCTCTGTCTGGCCTAAATACTACGTTGGAACAGAAAATTATGAAGCCATGAACTCAAAGGGATGGCTGTATAAGAGGAATGTAGAAAAAGGACAAAAGGACTGGATAGGATTTGTGTCTACTTTCTATGATGCTTTCAATGCTGAGGCGCGTAAGGAATTCTGGAACCAGATAAATATGAAGCTTTACAGCAAGGGAATTGATGCATGGTGGCTTGATGCAACTGAACCGGATATGTGTTCGAATCTGCCGATGGATGAGCGCAAGGCCTTGATGAATCCTACCGCCCTGGGTCCGGCTGATCAATATTTTAATGCCTTTTCTCTTGTCAATGCAGGAGGTATTTATGAGGGTCAGAGAAGCACTAATCCTGATCAGCGGGTATTTATTCTGACCCGCTCGGCTTTTGCTGGGCTGCAACGCTATTCTGCAGCAAACTGGAGTGGTGATATTGCAGCTCGCTGGCATGATTTTAAAGCTCAGATACCCTGCGGACTGAATTTCTCAATGTCAGGCATCCCTTACTGGACTATGGACATCGGAGGCTTTTCAGTCGAGAGCCGATTTTTCAAACCCGGCAAAGCCGACCTTGAAGAGTGGAGGGAGCTGAACACACGCTGGTATCAGTACGGAGCTTTCTGCCCTATTTTCAGGTCTCATGGAGAGTTCCCCTTCAGGGAGATATTCAATATTGCACCTGAAGGCCATCCAGCATATCAAGCCATGTTATCAGTTAATAAACTGAGATACAGGCTTATGCCATATATATACACCCTTGCAGGTATGACATGGTTTAATGATTATACAATTATGAGGGGTCTGGCAATGGATTTTGCTTCTGACCCAGCCGTCTTTGATATAAATGATCAATACATGTTCGGCCCTTCATTGATGGTTTGTCCTGTAACCGGGTATAAAGACAGAAGTCGTAAGATATATCTTCCTGACGGCTGCGGCTGGTATGATCTTTTCACAGGTGAATACCAGGAGGGTGGCAGTAATATTGTTGCGGATGCACCTCTTAATAAGATCCCGGTATATGTGAAAGAGGGATCAATCATTCCTTTCGGACCAGAAATTCAATATACTTCTCAGAAACCTGCTGATCCTATTGTTCTGTATGTGTATGCCGGTGCTGATGGAAATTTCACTCTTTATGAAGATGAAGGGACTAACTATAATTATGAAGATGGGGCATATTGTATGATCCCATTTACTTATAATGATGCCGGACACACGATAACTATTGGTGCCAGAAATGGTGAATACTCCGGGATGATACACGACAGGGTTTTCAGAGTTGTTCTTGTATCAAAGGGTAAAAATGTAAGTCTTGATTTTGATGCCAAGCCGGATAAGGTTATAGAATACTCAGGTAGTGAGGTTACTGTTCAGATTTAAACAATGTAATTAATACTGATTTAATATGAAGAAGTTATTGTTTGCCGTTCTTGTAATTGCGGCCGGATGTACAACCCAGGTAAATCAGAACCTGGTGCCTGATATTTGGTTGTTCCAGCGTGGTGACAATCCTGAATTCTCACAATCATCTTTCGATGATTCTTCATGGGATACTATTGTGCCAGGGAAGACCTGGGAAGAATTAGGCTATAGAGATTACGATGGTTACGCCTGGTATAGGGCTACCATTACCATTCCGAAGTCATTGAAGAGAAATGCTGTCCGTTATGGCGGTCTAATGATTAAACTGGGTAAAATTGATGATGCTGATGAGACATTTATCAATGGGTTCATGATTGGCAGCACAGGAACAATGCCACCGGATTACGAAGGTATGTGGGATACATCACGGGAGTACCTTTTACCTGCTGACAAAATTCTCTGGGGAGAAGCTAACCTGATCGCCGTAAGGGTTTTCGATAATGGCGGCGGTGGAGGTCTTTACTCTGATACTCCTGAGCTGACAGTAAGGGGCAATCCTGATTTCATAGAAGTGACGCCGGCATTCACTGACCCGGACAGAGTTCTGCTGGGATCTCCTGATATTGAAATACCGGTGAGCCTGAAAAATGACTTCGATAAAACCTTTAAAGGTGTGATGACTCTGAATGTTCTCTCGGACTTTGGCGACACTGTTGCGATCATGGATCAGAATATTGCAATCGGGGAAAAGAACAGTGAAATAATATCCTTTATGCTGACGGGTGTTGCTCCGGGTTTTTATAAAGTAACTGCCACTGTTAGCAGTAAGATGGCCAGCAAATCTTCGAAGTTCAACTTTGGATATGAACCGGAGAAAATAGTTTCACCGGCTGATCCGCAGCCAGATTTCGCTGAGTTCTGGGAAAACGCAAAGAAAGAACTGGCAACGGTTCCTCCGCAGTATAAGATGACAAAAATAGACTCTCTGTGCACTGAGATGCATAATGTCTATCTGGTGGAGATGAGATCATTAGGTAATGCCCGTATCAGGGGATGGTACCAGGTTCCTGTGAAACCCGGTAAATATCCGGCAGTTATGCAGGTGCCCGGATATAGCTCAACCATACTTCCGGAATACATCAATTACGGTGAGGATATTATTGGATTCGGATTGAATATCAGGGGTCACGGTAACAGTCTTGATGATGTAAATCCGGGTTTCCCGGGTTATATCCTTAATAATATTGAAGACAAGGAAAAATATATCTATCGGGGTGCTTATATGGATTGTGTCAGAGGTATTGATTTCCTCTTCTCGCGTCCTGAGGTTGATAAAGAACGTGTTGCAGTTGAAGGTGCCAGCCAGGGCGGTGCTCTTACCTTTGTAACTGCCGCACTGAACAATGACCGGATATGTGTATGTGCACCACAGGTGCCTTTCCTTTCAGATTTCCGGCACTATTTTAAAGTAGCAAACTGGCCGGGTAATGAATTCGTTGTATATGTTGAGCAGGAGAGGAAACAGACATGGGATCAGGTTTACACAACCCT
>CAZGDJ010000109.1:0-9604 GCA_964524635.1 uncultured Rikenella sp.
CCATTATAGATATATGCAATTTTCAATGCATGCCTGAACAGTTTTTCTATCACTTTACCCTTTTCTCTGATGCCTTTTTCAATCCCTTTGCGGAAATTCTTGGCGAGGGCAGGTGCACTCAGGAGGAATACAGGTCTTATCTCCTTTATGTTCCCCGGTATGTTTTTCAGGCTGTCAAGATAAGATTTGCCTGACTGGACTGCAGCCAGGCTGGCCCCAACGGCCATCATTATGTAAATCCCCACTGTATGAGCAAAGGAGTGATCCCATGGCAGTATCATGAGTGTTGTCCACCATTCAGGGACATCCATAAGAGTAAGTGTCTGTTCAATATTGGCAGTATAGTTCCGGTGTGACAGTATAATTCCTTTGGGATCAGCAGTGGTCCCTGATGTGTAACTTATATTTACATAATCATCAGGGCCAATCGACTTTAAAACATCTAAAAACCTTTCATGATTATTGTTCAGGTATTCCTCACCCATCTTCTTAACCACCCCCATGTATATCTCATCAGGTAAATAACTCTCCCTTGGGTCAAGAACAATAACTTTCTCAAGATTTTTAAGATCCTGTTTTATGGATTTTATTTTTTCAAGCTGGTTCCCCGAAACTATGGCCCATCTTGACTCTGAATGGTCAAGTCTGAACTTCAGGTCTGCACTCTCTTTAAGCAATATTGAAAGGGGAACACATATAGCCCCTGTGTGCAATACTCCAAGCTCACTTATTACCCAGTCTGTCCGTGACTCAGATAATAATGCAATCCTGTCACCCTTTTTTATCCCGAGTGCCATCAGACCTGCTGCTACCTTATAAGTCTGTTCTTTGGTTTCTCTAAAGGTGATCGCCTCATACCTGTCAGTTTTTTTCTCAAGCAGATATGGATTGTCAGCATACTTTTGCGCACTTGTTTCAAGTAACTCGATAATGGTCTTCATATTAACCGGTTATTAGATAAGTAAATATTTCAGAGGACTCTTAAATGGTTTGCGAAAAAGGTTAAAGATGATGGAGGTGTCAATATTTATCTTTCAATAATGGTTTATATCAGGGAGTGTTATTGAAACAAATTTACAATCAGTTTGGACCAAAGTCAATTTATTCTGCTTAAACGGCAGAAAATGAGAAAGTAATAATTGAGTTAATAAACTCAGACAGAAGAATGGAAAATCAGCAATAAAAACAACATCATATTCATCGGCCGGACAGGCTGAGACTCTTACCTGCATGCACGGGCAGGCAGTATTATATCTATCCGGCCATGTATCTGAAAGCTTGCAGAACAAGAAAGACTGGCCAAACAATGGCTTTCAGGAATCCCAATACCCCCATCCAGAAGCCGGTGGCTGTTGAGATGAAATAAATTGCGGCTCCGATAAGCCCAAGACCATAAACTGCACTTGAGGCAGGAGCGCCTGAGTTGACTTTTTCTTTCATGACTTTTCTGAGATTTGTTATTTGCAACTAAAGATAGGACTTTTTTGATATTATAAGCATCTGCTTTCATGCATTATAAAGACTGACAACAATATACCCACAATAACGTGGTCAAAGTGGCATAAGAACAGGACGCCTGATTTTAGCAGTAAGTGGAATTTTATTGACTTAGAACCAGTCAAAGACTCTTGAAAAAGCTGATTCAGCGCCGGTGAAAAGCTATAGCTTGTTCACTGTCATTTCAGTGGCAGACCTGCCTTTTGCCCCATTTGAGGTAAATCCCTCAACAGAAATGACATAATTACCTTCCTCATCTGAAGCAAAGAATTCCACAAAAACCTTACCCGTCGCATCTGTTTTCAAATCGCCATTCCAGTAAAGAGTGTTTCTGAAATCCGGAAGACGACTTTCTTTTTGGGATTGTGAGTAATACTCGGGAGTGATGAAAACCGGTTTATGCTGTAATGATTCAAACTCCTGCCTGAAAAGTGGTTTGTTAAAGTCAATGTCATTCAGGTTGCCTTTTGTAGTAGTGATATCTACTATACCGTTAATAGTAACAGAAGCAACAAAGTATTTTGAGCTCATGACATCTATTTGTTCTACCCTGTTGGGCGGTATTCTTAGAACCCTTTCATGGTTAATAACCGGCACCCCGTCTACAATTACCAGTGGATTTGCATCTTCGGCCATAACCGTTCCGTCAATTATCAGATTAATATAAGATCTGTTCTTTTTTGTGACCGTATAAACCCCCGGAACAATCTCCTTGAAGACTTCTTTAAGGGATGTCAGTTCGATGTACTTGGAGATCTGAGTTGTATAGTCAGCCTTGCCATAAAAATCTGTCACCAGTGCATCACTTACTTTTTCTTTTTCAGCCATAATAAATGGTTCATAAATATTTCTGACCTGGCAACTGATGATAGCATCATTTATATCGGATAGCATGGTGGTGTCAACATAAAACCTTTCAGGAGTCAATTTGCTGAAAGACAGCGGATAAGGATTGTCAAGCTCAACATAATAGTTTTCAAATTCCTCTGAAAGCGGCACTATTACTATCTCATGTGTACCGGGTTCTCTGGTTATGAAAGTAAAACGTCCATAATTATCAGTGGTTGTAAAACTGCATCGCGCTTTCCTGCCTACAATTGAGAAAGTTATATTCTCATTTATAAGAGGCTCATTGGTAATACCGCTTTTTATTTTCCCGCTGACAATGTGTCCATCGGGTTCGGGAAGGTATTCCGGTAATGTGTCCTGACTTACAGCCTTTGGTAACCCGGTTTTTCCTTTATAAAAAATTAGCTGATTATTTACATCAGAAAACAGGGAATCATTTTCTGCAGAGATCATTCCCGGCAGTTGAACACTTTCCTGAATTAAATCTGATTTTTTAACTGAAGTGAATGACTTGACGACAGAAACCACCAGGTCACTCTGCAGTGGTTTGCCATCATTATCTGTGGCAGATATTTCAACCTTCACTTTTTCCCTGGGCTGATAACTATTTTTCTCCTTATTAATTCCGTAGTAAATAAGATCAGATTTGTCGTTATATATCCATCTTTTAGCATATTCAACTCCGCTGTCATCGATAATCGTTAAAGTAGCCAGACCTGAAGGGAGAGTGCTTTTACTCAGATTGATATGCTTATCAATGAAGAGGTTTATTTCCTCAGAAAATGGTGAAAAAGAGACCGGAGAGTAAACGAGAAAAAATTCCTTATCCGCGATGGTAAAACCATCACTTCTCAACACATTGATACGGAACACTTGCTGATTTCTGTCTGTTGTGAGATGAATGCTGATTCCGGACTCAATAACAGGAGGCAACTCAAACCTGTGCCGGACAGAATTTTCGTTCCGGGTTACCAGGTATAATTTACCCGTGTCTGAAGGGTTGATACTAAAAAAGCCATATCCATATCTGTCAGAATTTATGTTACAGAGGATGTTATTTTCACTGTCACTTATAAATCCTTTTACCTCTATTGGAAAATTATTCTTATCAAGACATTTGAATCCTACCAATGTCATTTTACCTCTTATAATACTTCCACTTTCAGGGAAGAACTCGACAAAAAACGGAACAGATTCTCCTGAAGGAATTTTTATCCTGTTAACTCTTTGGTATGGATTAATCACTGAGATTTTCTTATAGGAGAACAAGTCAGGCGAAAAGTTCTGCATCCAGTGCGTACAGGTGCTTAGATAGTAGTTACCTGTCCTGATAGTACCAGGAAGAACGATCTGTCCTGATCCCGAGAAACTGTCAATCCCTGTTTTAACCTGCAGCAAAGGAATGTTGTTTTCATCCAGGAGGCTGACATAGGCAACCTTGCTTATGGCTGAAGGTCTGTGGGTCAATCTGTTAAGACAGAAGACCTTAAAAAACACCTGCTCTCCTGCGAAATATACTTCGCGGTCAGTGCTGACATAAAGTTCCTCGGAATAATTCTTCATGTTGTCTTCAAGGGGTTGAGACGTAACCTTCTGACAGAATGAATAGGCACCACAGCAAAATAAAAAAGCAATCAGGCAGGATATTCTATAAAATACCGATGACAAACTGATGCTTTTATGAAGAGGTTTCATTTGCAGGACAATTTATCAATCAAGGTCTATCCAGAAAGATGGTGGGTTAATACTGCCAGTTAATGTGCAATCAGCGCATTTGCTTTTAGTAAATGCCAGTCTTTCAAGACTACCTCCAAAATTATACCTGGGTCCGATAAAAGTATAACCCAGCCAGGTATACATACTGTATATTTTATCAAAAGTAACAGGATCAGAGATTCTTACAGGTTGAGGATCTCCTGGTCCCAGTTCTATCAACTCGCAATCAAAATACGGAAGGTCCAAATCTATCTCATCTACTTCTGCTCTTGTAATGTAACATCTTTTGTATCTGGAGCCTGATACCTGAAAATAGCCAAGAACCTGCTCTTTGGGATTGGTAAGGCAATGAATGTTACTGTTTATGGAGAAAGGTGGTTTATCAAAAATGTCACCTCCGCTTTCATTGACTTGTTTCATTTGTTTCCAGAACTGGTACTGTTCAGATGACATTGAGTATTGACTTACTTCAACGCAATACTGTACCAGTAGTCTGTCTGAAAGCGCCGCCGGGATAAACAGGACCGGTTTTTTTTCAATCAATCCATTACTCCCGGGCTCTATTGTCTGAATTATTATTTCGTTTGACTTATTTTCTTTCCAGCAGGTTTTCCTGACGTCCTGAACTTCCTCGAAAACAATAGAATCCTCTATATGACCAAAATTGTACAGTTTAGGATACAGTACGTTGAATTCCCAATACTCCTTGCAGGTCCACCGGTAGTAGCTGCCGGTTGCCATATCATTTGCATCAATATATGCCCTTATACCTTCAAGGTATTCACCTTTGTCATTTAACTCTCTGGATTTTTCAAAATAGACCGCATCAATATCACTGGCTTCCTGCATCAGGCATTGTTCAGACTCATACTCTGTGCCATCTGATGTCCTGATATATAATGAGTACGATCTGCCTGTCAATCCTTTGAATGCTTTTTTATCTGTTTTATATATTCCTTTGGATTCCGGACTTAACACAGTGACATTACCAAGATCATCCTTAATAGTAACATAAGCATCAGCAACCATTTCGGGATTGTCATCAACACCTTCGAAGGTGCGTGAAAGCCTTACATAATTGGAGGTATCCTCATCAGTCAGTAGCGCATCTATAACCAGGAACGATTGAAATTCCTTCAATTTTGGATTATATGGCTCAATGCAGGCTGATGTATACAAGGCTAAAAATAATATACCAAGAGGTTTAATAATTCTGTTGTTCATGCCTCTCCAGGGTTTGATATATTAAGCTTCAGACTCATTTATGGGAAACAACAAAAGTAACAATAATGAAATCTGAAGATGGAAAATAGTGTTAAACTTTATTAACGGATTTTTTTCAGCCATTAAATCATATTTGCAGATATTATTAGTTTATTTAAAGTTTGCATTTACACTATTTCAATCCGATGAGAAGAACTGTCATTTTCTTTACCTGGTTAATAATTTCGGCTGACTTGATTGCACAACATACTGTTCCTTTTCTTAAAGAAGACAATAAGGATACATTTGTTAAGATCCAGGAAACACAGACAGAATATCTCGATAGCCTTTACCTTGATGAAACAGGACTCTCAAGAATGTTTGTAAAAGGTAAATGTTATATACCTTACTATAACCATTCGCAACAGAAACCAGTTCTTCGTTATAATGAAGCAAGAACTGCTTCTTTAGTATTTGACGGAAGGAAGTTTGATGATATCATTTTGCAGTATGATACATTCAGGGACCAGATCTTTTTTACTGACAAAGCAATGATTTATAGCAATATAATGTATCAGGTCGCTTTGTGTGAGGATAACATAAGCCGGTTTGAACTATATTTCTTAAAAGACACCATGATTTTCAGGTACATTGACCATCTGCAAGATTCTGCTTTCAGTATGAAGGCGGGGTTTTATGAGGTGGCGCATGACAACAAATGCAGGTTTCTGATCAGGCATAGTTCTGTCCGTAATGTGTATGACGTGACAGATGAATACACCTATTCCCCTGCAGGCTATATAAATATTGGTGATGGCTATTCTGAAATAACCACCAAACGACGATTTGTTAAATTGTTTGGAGAAGAGTCAGATGCTATCCGTAACTATATTAAGATGAAGGATATTAAATTCAAAAATGCAGGAAAACAACAGATAACTGACATTCTGAAATATTATGAGGCTCTTATGACAGAAAGCAACTGATCAGTGTAGAGAAAAGGAATCATTATGGTATAAAAAAGGCCGGCACTATTATTTCGCCGGCCTTTCGAGTTTCGCTTAACCTTGTAACTGGGTAAGGAAGAAAATTGCGAAACTATTCCAAAGCTGAAATATCTATATCCTGACTTGTGGTGTTACGACTTTCTACCATCACATCTTCAATGATGCCAAGTACTTCCCCGAATTCGTCACCGAAAAGCGATGTAACCACAAGATCATATTGCCCTTCAGCAAGATAAGCAATGTGATAAACCCCAAGTAAGTCAACAATATCGCTGCTTACTGCATTCGGGAACCTGAACTCACCTTCTTCCGGATCGGTTGATTCCTCAGTTGTGTAAAGGCCATCTGCATAGGCATATATAACTATTCCTGTGGTGTCAGGAATATTTATGACATTACCCCTTATCTGACCTGCTTCACCTTCTGCAATGATCCTGATTGTGGGTTTCAGTATGTATTTCCCGCTATTGCCAGCCTTAATAACAGATTTACGGACATCGAAGTCAGCAGTAAGCTTTATTGTGTCATTCACAGGCACCATGAACTCACCGGTAGCTTTAAACCCTGAGCGTGATCCGCTTGGAACGAAGAGAGGGATTATACTTCCATCGTCAAACAGAAGATAACAGCCAGGGTTAGATTGTGGATTCTGGTTCTGCTCCGGGGCATCAACGATAAACCTGATCTGCGTGTATGTGCCTCCTTTGAGAACAAAGTTGCCAATCTCCTCAGTTATCCCTCTTGTCAGGTCCAGCAGGTTAACTGTCATCGGACCTTCGAACTCTTCAAGTGTCTCCCAGCCTGAATCAGGGGTATGTACCTGCACTTCATTTATGGTGATGAGTACACCTGACAGCCCTGTTGTATCAATAGGTGCATCAGTTATGGACAATTTCAGTGTACCCTGTCCTGATTCCCTTTCGCATGCCGCAATGAAAACACCCAGCAACGCTGCTAACATAATAAATATTGCCCTTCTCATATCTTTCATTTTTAGATTATTCTTTCAATGTCAGATCAAAAGTATACCCTCGAAGATGAAAGAATCATGAATTTTTGGAAATAAAGAAGGAAAAACGTGTTCCCTCCCCAGGGCTTGAGTTTGCGCAGACTGTAATATTATGGAAATCGGCAATTGATTTGGTTATCGCCAAACCAATACCTGTACTGTCTTCTTTCGGATCAAGTTTTCTTTTAAAACGTGAGAACAGGTTATCAATCTGTTCAGCAGTCATGCCCTTTCCGGTATCAGATATTGTAACCTCATATACTTCATTTTTCACTGAAGCGGATATAACAACTTCCCCTTTTGCCCCTGTATTCTTAACGGCGTTATTAACAACATTATAGAACATTGAAAAAATCAGAGGCCTGTTTGCATTAACAAGAAACAGATCTGTCACATACTCTTCTGACAATGATATGTCAGCATCTTCCGCAACAGGCCTTATTTCTTCAGCGACTTCATGCAGCAACTCACTTAAACTGAATGAATCCTCCTTCAGATACTGACGGCTCTCAATGCGTGCAATCATAAGCAGGGAGTTAACAAGCATCTTAAGCCTGTGCAGTGTTCTCAGTGACTCCTCAATCCGGGTAGCCGTATCTTCATTCAGATCCTTTTGCATGAGCAGGTTCTCAAGCTTGCTTCTCAGAACTGATATTGGAGTCATCAATTCATGTGACACATTTGCAGTGATCTCTTTCTCTTTCCGAAAGAGTTCATCAATCTTGTTCATCAATTCCCTGATAGTTTGATCAAGCTGGAGAAAATCGGAGGTCGAAGTCTTAACGGGTGTTTTATCGAACAGGGCAGGGGTGGATGTGGATCTAAGTTTTCCCGTTATGTGTTTTAACGGACGAAGAGTTCTGTCAGTATAAATGAGATCGGAAACAAGAGTAACAAGGAATAGGAGTAACAGGAAAATAAGAATCACCATTTTAATATTCTTTTCAGTATGTCCAATGCTGGTGAGGCTTTTTCCTATCTGAAGAAGATATGTTTTGCCATCGACCCTGAAGGAGTAGCTTAAGACCCGGTAGTCTGACGTTTCACCTTCTATGAGCCTTTGCGATATCTCTATAAAGTTCCAGTCCTCCATAAGATCAACTCTCTCAAGACTGACAAATTCCTCTTTCAGTATATTATAGCTGCCGAAAGCGTTTTCAGTATCGGAAGTAACAAAGGGTTCAATTCCTATTCTGGAGATGAGAGCTATGACCTCTTCGCGTTTATTAACCAACTCTTTGTCGGTCTGCAGTAGATTTATTTTTTGAACAATTAAAGGAAGAAAGCCAATAAAGAGAGCAGTGAATACCAACTTTGAGAGTAGGTTGAACAGTGCCAGTTTGGTTCTAAGATTGAACATGCCCTTGAAGGTACAGGTTATAAATCAGAGGTTATCCGGTAACCTACGCCCCTCACAGTCTCAAGCCATTCTGCAGGGGCATGGACGCTGAGTTTTCTTCTCAGATTCTTAATATGAACATCAATGAAATTACTGTCATACTGGTCATCAAGAAAGTTACCCCAGATATGTTCGTAGAGTTGTTGACGCGTAAGGACTTTATCACGGTTAATTGCAAGGTAGAGTAACAAGTCGAATTCCTTCTTTGTAAGGTCTACCACCATGCTTTTACAGAGCAACTTTCTTGACTGTGTCTCAAGTGTAAAATTGCCGAGTGTAATATCCGGATTGCTGAAATGAAATTTCCTCCTTGCAACAGCCATGATTCTTGAATGCAACTCAACAAGAGCGAATGGTTTGGCGAGATAATCATCAGCGCCGAGATTCAGTCCTTTTACCTTGTCCTCAACAGCACCCCTTGCTGTTATAATAATAAATGATGTATCGATATTATTCTTTTTGGCCTCACTTATCAGATCAAGACCGTCATAATCGGGCAGTCCAAGGTCAAGCAATACAAAATCATAAAGATTGACAGCAATCTTTTCAGAAGCCTCAGTGCCTGTAAGTGCAATATCACACATGATATTCTCTGTTAAAAGATATGAGGCAATTTCTTTTGCCAGACTCTTCTCGTCTTCAACAACCAGTACGTTCATAATGCCAAAGTTAGAAAATCCTGAAGAAGGCACTTAAAAGAAAAACAAAACCTTTCGGACTGAGATTGTTCACATCTGAATAGAACGGAAGTATATATGAAGCCTCAGCCTCCACAGTAAAAAAGTCATAGTTGAAAGCAACAGGTACTCCAAAGTAAAGTTCAATAAGTCCAAAAATATTGTAGTATGTTGTACCGGGGGTTGGATTCCCTTTTTTCCAGGGTTTGTATGCAGGAGAGGCTCTCATTATGGTTCCGTTGCCTGA
>CAZGDJ010000110.1:0-2161 GCA_964524635.1 uncultured Rikenella sp.
AAAGTGTTCCTGTTTTATTATGACGGCTTTCGTACCATGACATGGTGGGGCAGAAAAGCGTGGCTGATAATTCTTGTCAAGCTGGCTATTATTTTTCTGATATTGAAACTATTCTTTTTCCCTGATTTTCTTAAAAGCAGATTCACATCTGATGAGGAACGGAGTGATTATGTGATTGAACAATTAACCGGAAATAAATAACCACATGTTTGAAAACATTGACCTTTCATTAGTTAACTGGTCAAGAGCACAGTTTGCTCTTACTGCGATCTATCACTGGCTGTTTGTGCCTCTTACACTGGGACTCTCCTTCATTCTGGCCTTTATGGAGACAGCTTATGTACATACGGGCAATGAATTATGGAAACGGATTACAAAGTTCTGGATGACGCTTTTCGGAATCAACTTCGCTATTGGTCTTGCAACGGGAATTATTCTTGAATTTGAGTTTGGCACCAACTGGTCTAATTACTCATGGTTTGTGGGTGATATTTTTGGTGCCCCCCTGGCTGTGGAGGGAATTCTGGCATTTTTCCTGGAGTCTACGTTTGTGGCGGTAATGTTTTTCGGGTGGAATAAGGTCAGTAAAAAATTTCATCTGGTTTCAACCTGGCTGGTAGCAATAGGGGCCAGCCTCTCGGCGCTCTGGATACTTGTAGCCAATTCATGGATGGAAAACCCCGTTGGGATGGTATTTAATCCTGATACTGCGCGGAATGAAATGGACAGCTTCAGGGATGTCATCCTTAACCCTGTGGCTATTGATAAGTTCACTCACACGGTAACGTCAGTATTTGTCCTGGGTATCAGTTCATGGTTTCTGATACGCAAAAGAGAGGATGAGCTTGCAAAAAAGAGTATATACATTGCATCAGTATTTGGATTGATCTCAGCTATCCTGGTGGCAGTCACCGGTGACAGCTCAGCACGTACGCTTGCTAAAGTACAACCGGTGAAATTTGCAGCCATGGAAGCATTATATGAGGGCAGGGAAGGAGCCGGACTGACAGTGATAGGAGCACTTGAAAAGGCCGATGAACAAATGGGGGAAAAGCCTGTCTATGATGTGAATGTCCCGATAAAAATACCAAAGCTTCTTTCTATTATGACCACTGGGAAGGGCGACGGATACGTTCCTGGCTTAAAAGATCTGGTTAACGGCAATCCTGAGAGAGGAATTATTTCCGTAGCTGAGATGATTGAACGTGGCAAATATGCCAGACAGGTTCTGACTGATTACAAGTTGTCGAGGGAGGCAGGTGATAAGGAATCAATGGCTTTACTTGAGGCCAGGTTTGATGATCAAGATTTCATTGATAACTATTTTCGTTATTTTGGTTATTCCTATTTCCAGCATCCATGGCAGGTTATCCCGTCTGTGCCAGTTACCTTTTACAGCTTCCGCATAATGGTTGCTTTAGGCTTTCTTTTTATAGCTCTGTTTGCCTTGGGCATCTGGATGTACTGGAAGAAAAAGCTTGAAAAAAACAATTGGTTTCTGTGGATTTCACTTCTCTGCATACCTCTTGCATACCTGGCAAGTGAGATGGGATGGATAGTGACGGAAATGGGGCGTCAGCCATGGATAATTCAGAACCTGATGCCTGTCAATATAGCTGTATCAAATATCAGTGCAACATCAGTGCAGGTAACATTCTGGCTCTTTGCCGCACTCTTTACTGCCTTGCTGGCAGCCGAAGTATCGATTATGGTTAAACAGATAAAGAACGGACCCAAACACTAGGAGGAAAGTACAATGACAGCAATGATATCACATACCTTTCTGCAGGGCTACTGGTGGATGATAATCTCACTTCTAGCAGGTTTGCTCGTCTTCCTTATGTTTGTTCAGGGAGGGCAGTCTTTTATCTTCTCTTTGCCAAAGACAACAATTCAGCGGACAATGATTGTTAATGCCCTTGGTCGCAAATGGGAATTCACCTTTACAACCCTGGTAACATTCGGGGGAGCTTTCTTTGCCTCTTTTCCTCTTTTCTACGCCACGAGTTTCGGAGGAGCATACTGGTTGTGGATGGCGATCCTTTTTTCTTTCATCCTTCAGGCAGTAGCATATGAATTCAGATCAAAACCGGCCAACCTTTACGGGACAAGGGTCTTTGACGGTTTTCTGTTTGTTAACGGGTGTTTTGGACCTTTCCTC
>CAZGDJ010000110.1:2181-9577 GCA_964524635.1 uncultured Rikenella sp.
GATCTGATTTTTCACTCGATATCTACAATCGGGTTACATGGGGATCAGAATGGCACGGTCTGGAGTCACTGGCACTGACGGCAAACCTTCTTCTGGGCTTTGCTGTACTGTTTCTGACCAGGACTCTTGGATTGATGTATCTCAGAAATGTTATTGATGATGAGGAACTTACAAAAAGAATGCAATCGGAAATACTCAGAAATGCAATTCCTTTTCTTATCCTCTTTCTTGGCTTTATCTCTTACCTGGTCTTTGGCAAAGGTTACATGGTCAATCATGAAACAGGTGAAGTAAGTCTTAAGCCTCATCATTATCTTAACAGTCTGGTGTCAAATGTCATAACACTTGTTTTTCTTTTAGCCGGGGTTGTTCTTGTGCTTTACTCTTTTTATGAAGGTATCTTCAGAAAATCGCGTAAAGCGATATGGTTTGCCGGTCCGGGAACCATACTTGTAGTTGTGGCTCTGTTTTTCCTTGCCGGTTACGGTAATACATCCTTTTATCCTTCATATTCTGATCTGCAGAGTTCTCTGACCCTTTCAAAAGCATCATCCAGCCGGTTCACTCTCAAAACAATGATGTATGTATCATTTATCATACCTTTTGTCGTTCTTTACATCTGGTATGCATGGAAATCTATAAACAGAAAGCAAATCAATGCTGAGGAGATGTCAGAAGAAGATCATCTTTATTAAGCAGGTTAAAAAAAACATCCGGAAACTTAAGAATAGACATGGATATTGAGTCATTGGGATCGTGGGGATTTGGTAATGGACCATTTATTATTGCTGGACCGTGCAGTGCAGAGAGCGAGGAACAGGTTATGACAATTGCTGCTTCTTTGAAAAGCAGCGGCAGGGTGAACCTGTTTCGCTCCGGGTTATGGAAACCAAGATCGCGGCCCGGCACTTTCAAGGGAGAGGGTGTTAAAGCTTTACGGTGGCTGCAGCGAGTTAAAGAAGAGGTTGGTCTGCCGGTGGCAATAGAGGTTGCTTCACCCAGGCATGTTGATGAATGCCTTAATTTTGGTATCGATGTTCTGTGGCTGGGAGCAAGGACAGTATCCAATCCTTTTTCTGTTGACGAAATAGCGAGGGCGTTACGCGGAACCAGCGTCCCCGTTATGGTAAAGAACCCTCTTGGACCTGATCTTGAGTTATGGATAGGAGCCATTGAAAGGCTTTATGCAAATGATATCAGGAAACTGGCTGGTGTTCACAGAGGCTTTACACCCCTGGAGAAAACAAATTACCGCAACATCCCAAAATGGGAACTGGCTATTGAATTGCGAAGCCGGATACCCTTATTGCCTGTTATCTGTGACCCGAGTCACATGGCCGGGAAAGCTGACCTGGTACCTGAAATAGCACAAAGAGCCCTTGATCTTAACATGAGCGGGCTTATGATTGAAGTACATAATAATCCTGCAAAGGCATTGAGTGATAGTGAGCAACAGCTTAACCCTGAAAGCTTTAATGAGCTGATGGGGAAGCTTATTTTTCGTTATCCTGATTCAAACGATGTTGGGTTTCGGAATCGTCTTGAGGAGTTAAGAGATCAGGTAGATTCACTTGATTATCAGATAATTGATTTGATTGCATCACGAATGAGGATTTCAGAACGCATGGGTGAGTACAAGTACAGGAAAAATGTCACCGTACTCCAGCTGGAGAGATGGCTCGAGATACTTAAAACGCGGACTGAACAGGGTTTAAGTGTAGGTCTGAATAAGGAGTTTGTTGAGCAGTTTATTAAGGTGATACATGAAGAGTCAATCCGTTGCCAGGAGAATGTGATGGACAGGTTAAGAGGCTCAGATCGTAACGGATTTACGCCTGACAAAGGAGGAAAAAAATGAGATAATGATATATGAAATCATTATCAGCGGGAATGAAGCCAATCTGAAAATTAAAAGCAGCAATAAACTGATTCCGATAAAAACATATCTCTCCTCATTTCCCCTGTAGCCAAGGTGTGAAAACTTAAATGAAAACATTCTTGTTTTTACAAGCATCAAGACTGAGAGGAGCAATGATAGTATACCCGGGAACCAAACAGAGCTTAACAGAGTGTCGAACACCAGGTAACCGGAATATTCAGAAGCTATAACAAATGAGACTATTGTAAAAGCACTTGCAGGAGTTGCCATACCTTTAAATGATTTTGACTGTTCAGTGTCGTGGTTGAACTTAGCCAGTCTCAAAGCTGAAGCAGCCGGGATAGTGCCGGCAAGCATGATGGCAGGCAGAAGCGATAGGTCAAGCGATGTAAGAAGTGTGAATATTATTGCACCGGGGGCAACGCCGAATGTTACTATATCAGCAAGACTGTCAAGATCCTTACCTATGTCTGAATAGGATTTAAGCAAACGGGCTGAAAGACCATCGGCAAAATCAAAAACCATACCTGCCATAATTAACCAGCATGATATAATTATCTGGTTCCTTGAAGCAAATATAACGGCTAAAAAGCCTGATGTCAGGTTAAGCAATGTGATAAAGTTGGGTATATGCCTTTTCATTTTTGTTATAAATATGGGTGCTGCTAATTTACAATATTATGAGCAACCGGCAGGGCTGGTCTTTTTCAAATAAACCGGCTCTATTGCACATACCCTTATTATTTGCTTATTTTTGCAGGTGAAAGTATGAGAGATCTTACAAATATAAAGATTGCCGTTGATTTTGATGGCACTATTGTGGAGCATGCTTATCCCGCAATAGGTAAAGAAATTCTCTTTGCGTTTATAACCCTCAAAGAGCTTCAGAAACGAGGAGCGCTGCTTATTTTATGGACTTTCAGGACCGGCAGGGAGCTTCAGGATGCTGTTGATTATTGTCGTAAGAATGGTGTTGAGTTCTATGCCGTGAACCGGAATTACCCTGAAGAGCAATGGACCAGTGATATGGCACGGAAAATAAACGCCGATATCTTTATCGATGATAAAAATGTGGGTGGTTTTATCGGATGGGGTGAGACGTTAAACATTATTGATCCCTGGTCTGACAGAGAAGAAGAGGCAATGAGGGCAATAAAATCGAGGAGATTCAGGTTATTCAGTAAAAAGTAAAGCTGTATAATGAAGATTAACTCAATAATAGCGCTGATTGTTCTTCTGCCCCTGACGTTAATCATTTCATGTTCAGGCGCTATGGACAAAAAGCCTGTGAAAGAGCCTGTTGCGTTGTCATCAGAAAAGTCTGTGCCGGCAAAACGGCTTATTGAGGTGGTCTCGCCAGCTGATAATGCTACTTTTAATTGCAACGACAGTTTTACTTTCTCAATTACCAGGGCTGCCGGCGCTGATGTGGCAGATTCTGTGCAGTTGTGGGTTGGTGCACAAAAACACTGCACACTGAAATCGCTTCCCGCCTCCGTTGACATACCTGCCATTGGGACACCCGGCAGGAAGTCACTCAGGGCAGTAGCTTTTTCTTCTTCCTCCAAGCCTCAGACGGTAACTCTTTTCATTACGGTTGTTTCTGATATCATCCCTGCAATGTATCATTACAAGGTTGTCAATACATTTCCTCATGACAGGCGTGCGTTTACTCAGGGGCTTGTCTATGATGACGGTTACTTTTATGAAGGAACCGGGCAGCAGGGAGAATCATCACTTAGGAAAGTAGAGGTAAAAACGGGTAAGATTATCAGCCAGCTAAATCTGGCTCCTTCCCTTTTTGGGGAAGGAGTGGCATTGCTCGGGGATAGGATATATCAGCTCACATGGACCTCAAGAGTAGGTTTTGTTTATGATAAGAACTCATTTACCCAGATCAATAAGATTTTCTATCAGACAGAGGGTTGGGGTCTTACCACTTTGAATGACAAGCTTGTCATGAGTGACGGAACAGCAGTGATATGGTTCCTGGATCAGGACTTCAATGTTCTGTACTCTCTTGAGGTGTGGGACAACAAAGGCAAGGTGGAAAACCTGAATGAAGTTGAAATGATAGATGGCGAACTATGGGCAAATATATGGCAGACAGACCGTATTGCGCGAATTGATCCGGTCAGCGGCAAGGTACTTGGGTATGTTGATCTTGGAAATCTGCTCCCACGTGAAGAACGCAAGCCAGATACTGATGTGCTTAATGGTATTGCCTGGGATGCAGAACAAAAACGCATTTTTGTTACCGGCAAATACTGGCCCAGGCTTTACGAGATTACCGTTATTCCTCAGGGTCGGAACTGATCACTACATTTATACTTTGTGGAATGATCCGGAACTCGGCAGGCGTGTGTCCAAGTGATTCACCATCTGCCTCAACGTAAATAAGCGGTTCAGAGTCAACTTTAACTACAGGACCGCGATATCCTTTTATCTTGGAGTTTTCATAAACAGTCCCGTTGTAAAGTCTTTTCAGGTTAAGGATTACTTCCAGCTTGCTCATCTTCTTAATGGTGGTCACATCAAACAAGCCATCATTATAAACTGCACCAGGTGTCTGTCTCATACCTCCCCCGGAATATTTACCAATGCCAAGACTTACAGAAAATGTGTCGTCAGTAATATTCTCTCCTTCTACCTCAATCGTGGTGGTTGTGAATTTGTAGGTAAGGAGAATCTTCAGCAGGCTCCACATGTACGCCATTTTACTGACATTACCTTTTTTCTTCTGTTTGTTTGTACGCACAACTACAAGAGCATCAAAGCCCAGTCCGGCAATATTGATGAAATATCGCTTTTCTCTTATACTGCCATTATAGAAATATGCCAACCCGGCGTCATGAAGAGTGGTTCTTCCCCTTGCAATGACTTCGGCAGCTTTCTTATAATCATTCGGGATACCGAAAAGTCTTCCCCAGTCATTCCCTGTACCGACAGGTATCATAGCAATTGAAAAATCCCTGGTAGGTATTTCCTGCTGGTTAAAAATACCATTCACAATCTCATGGACAGTACCGTCACCTCCAACACTTATGAATTTGCGGAATCCGGCGGTGATTGCTGAATGAGTCAGCTCAGTGGCATGATGACGTCGTTCTGTGATACGGTAGTCGAAGTCAATTTTAAGCAGTTTAAGCAGTTCGGAAATAGAATCCCAGTCTTTATACCCTTTACCATTACCTGCATTGGGATTAACAATTACCATCCATTTTTCATGTTTGGGGCCTGTCATCATAGATCAGTTCTTGGTTATGCATATCAAAGATCAATATTTATAGTTAAATTACCTAAGTTGCTGTCTAATAAATGCTGACCATATGACTGTTGAAAACATGTTAATAACCGTAAAAAAAATGTTTACAATTACAAACATCACAAAGTAAGCTGACAGAGGCATTAATCATAAATTTGAAGCTCATAAAATTAAGGAAAAGAGATACTATGGGAAGAATAATTGCATTGGCAAATCAGAAGGGTGGAGTAGGAAAGACTACGACAGCAATCAATCTGGCAGCGAGTCTGGCAGCACTTGAAAAGAAAGTACTGATAGTTGACTCTGATCCTCAGGCCAACGCTACTTCAGGTATAGGTATTGATACAAAGCAGGTGAAGGTAACAATATATGACTGTCTTATAGATGGTGTTGACCCGCGTAATGCCATTCTTTCATGTAATGTTGAAAATCTGTCCATTATTGCTTCAAACATTGATCTGGTTGGAGCTGAGATAGAGATGCTTGACAGACCAGAACGTGAGAAGATCCTTAAGAGAGTCCTTGCAAATGTTGCACCGGACTACGATTATGTTCTCATAGACTGCTCTCCCTCACTGGGGTTACTGACCGTCAATGCCCTGACTGCAGCAGATTCAGTTATTATTCCAGTTCAGTGTGAGTATTTTGCGCTTGAAGGATTAGGCAAATTACTAAATACCATTAAGATCATTCAGTCTAATCTTAATCAATCCCTTGAGATAGAAGGGTTTCTCCTGACGATGTACGACTCTCGTCTGAGGCTGGCAAACCAGGTAGTTGAAGAGGTAACACGTCACTTCCAGCAGATGGTTTTCAATACCATCATACAGCGCAACATTAAACTTTCAGAAGCCCCCAGTTACGGTCAACCAGCGATTCTGTACGATGCAGAATCAAGGGGCACTGTCAATTATCTGAACCTTGCGCGTGAGTTGCTTGAGAGAGTTGAGGCAAAACAAAAGAATTAACTTCCTGTTCCAAAAGATATGAATAGTACAAAAAAGAGTCCGCTTGGCAGAGGCCTGGGTGCGCTTATTGATGGTGTCGAAAAAGAAGTTCTGGAGAAGAAGGTAGAGGCTAATCTTGAGATCGACATCAATGCAATAGAGACTAATCCGTTCCAGCCCCGTACAAGATTTGACAGCCAGTCACTTGAAGAGCTTGCCGGTTCAATAAAGCAACTAGGTATTGTACAGCCTCTCACGGTCAGGGAGATAGGTGAAGGGCGCTATCAGCTGATTGCCGGTGAAAGAAGGCTGCGTGCTGCACGAATAGCAGGATTGACGCATGTGCCGGCTTATGTGCGTACAGCCAATGACACAGCAATGCTGGAGATGGCTCTCGTCGAGAACATTCAGCGTGAAGATCTTGACGCAGTGGAGGTAGCCATCAGCTATCAGAGGCTTATTGAGGAATGCAGTCTTACACAGGAGCAACTGAGTGACAGGGTAGGCAAACAGCGTTCCACCGTTGCAAATTATCTGCGACTGCTGCGTCTGCCGGCAGAGATACAGCTTGGCATCAGAAACAAGAACCTTACAATGGGCCATGCCCGCACTCTCGTCAATATTGAAGATCCGGAAAAACAGATAAAAATCTTTTATCACATAATACAGGAGGATCTCTCAGTCAGAGCGACGGAGGACCTTGTAAGACATTTTCAGAAAGAAGCCTCGAAAGACCCGGAGGGAGCAGAGAAGAAAAAGAAACTGAACAGGGAATACCAGGAGCTGTCAGAACAGCTCAGCAAACTGTTTGCATCGGAAGTACAATTCCGCATAAATGAAAAAGGGAGAGGCAAAATTGTGATCCCGTTCGACAACAGCGATGAGATGGAGCGCATAATAGGCCTGCTTGATCAACTTAATGCTTAATTAATTATCTTTGACAGCAAACGCAAAAGCATTTGTCTGTTGAAACTGCCAGGAAAGATAGCAGTAATACTGTTTTTATTAAGCGCCGTGGTTGTCCCTCTGCAGTCGCAGGATACTATTTCATCTAAACCGGCCAGGGTAAAAAAATACACTCTTACTCCCATTAGGGCTACCATGTACGCTGCCGCCTTACCGGGCCTCGGACAAATATATAACCGCAAATACTGGAAATTGCCGTTCGTTTACGGTGGGTTTGGGGCCCTCGGTTATGCTGTGTCTTTCAACTCATCTCATTATAATACTTTTATGCGGGCTTACCAGGATTTTAATGACCTGGTCCCGGGAACGGATAGCTACAAATATCTGAAACTATATTAC
>CAZGDJ010000111.1:0-9510 GCA_964524635.1 uncultured Rikenella sp.
GTTTATCGACAGTATTTAACAGGGGCTTCTGGGATGGCTATTATCTCGGGCAAAAGCTCGGAGAATGGAGTCCGACTTATGGTTCTGCTGCCACTAAAAGAAGAATATACCTTGGTAAAGTCACCAACTATTTCAAAAAACCCGGCGTTGCAGAAATAAAGCTTGAGACAGGAGACCTAAGCATAGGAGATACCATTTTATTCACAGGCCCTACCACAGGTATTATTGAGCATGTTGTCAGGGAGCTTCGTGATGCAGACACCAATGCGGTTGAAACCGCCTTTAAGACGACCTTGTGTTCTGTTCCGGAGCCGAAACTTGTAAGAAGGGCTGACAAGGTCTATAAGTGGGTGGAAGCTTCGGTTATTAAAAGAAAAATCTGATCATACTATTGAAGCAGCTGCTTCAATGATTCTGGATGCGTTTACCTCCACGTTGTCAGTATCCGTTTCAACAAATATTATCTGCCCTTTTTTCCTTTTTGACAGACCATAGTTGTATGCCTTGTCGTAATATTCAAGTACAATACGTATTGCTGTTTCATAGTCACTTTTACCGATTGCATCCAGGGCTGATTTTGTTTTGTCTCCTCCCAGCCTTTTTGATATTCTGATTATCGAGGCAGTAATCGCTTCTTTAGGGAACGTCGTGTATTCAGCAATTAACCTTGGAAGCCTTGTGTCAATATTCATCATAAGGGCTATGACTGGGGAACGCTGCATAGCATTATAGAACCCGTCAGGCAGAAACACTGTGCCGATATTTTTGCTTTCATCTTCAAGCCAGGTTGCAGCATCTGCATTTTTTGAATAAAGATCGGCAAAGAGCAGGTTTGCGAAATGCTCTGATGATGGCTGTGGCAGTTGTCCAAGAGCACCAAAGGCAGATCCTTTATGAGAAGCTAGCCCTTCCAGGTCAGTGACCTGTACAGACTTTGACGATATATACTGAAGGATATGTGTCTTGCCACTGCCGGTAAGACCTCCAAGAACAATTATTTTTCTATCTCTTTGGAGATCAGACAGGACATAGTTCCTGTATGCTTTATAACCCCCTTTAAGGACATAGGGTTTTATTCCGCCCAGCGAGAAAAGCCATGCCATTGCTTCTGATCGCATCCCCCCTCTCCAGCAATGGACAAGTAACCGGCCCTCTACAGTCATGTCTATCGCTGCCTGCAGCTTTGATGACATATCAGGTGAAGCAAGTTCAATGCCAGCTTTAACGGCATCAAGATTACCCTTCTTTTTATAAACAGTGCCAACAATGGCACGTTGCTCATCAGTAAATAGCGGAATACAATGCGATCCTGGAATGTGCCCGTAAGCATACTCACCCGGTGATCTGACGTCAATTATTGGAACCAGGGAACTGATTCTCAGAAAGTCTTCGACAGTCAGCTTTTCAATGTTTTCTGACATACATCCTGCAGTTTTTACAGGTATCTTTCAATAATCCTCCTCAGATCTTCCACAGAAACAGGTTTCGTCAGCATTTCTTTCATTCCTGTCTGCTCGGCCTTAAGTTTTGTGTCAGGCATGTTATCTGCCGAAAGAGCTATAATCAAAGCCCGGTCATTAAATTCAAGTATCATCTGAGCGGCTTCAAAGCCATCTGTTCCGGGCATAATGAGATCCATCAGAACAAGGTCAAAAGGTGTCTTTTTATATTTGTCTACCGCTTCCTGTCCGCTTTCAGCAAACTCCGCAGCAATACCAAGGACCTTCAGGAGAGAACCGACAACCTTCCTGTTAAGGTGGTTATCATCAACAACAAGTATTGATGGCATTGCATCTTTATCTTTAGATTCTGCCTTATTCGTACCTGTCCTTAGTGAAGGGAAATAATTCTTAAGCACTAATATAAGATCTTCTGCTGCAAAGGGCTTTACGAGCAGATGGTCAACACCAAGATCAACGCAACGCGAATAGTGGCCCTTGGGATCTTTCGATGTAAACATCAGAATAATATATTCTCCTGTCAGTTTTGAATCACGTAACGCTTTTGCCACCTCAAAACCGTCCGATTCAGGTTCGTCAAAAATAATCAGCAGTATGTACCTGTCGCTGTTATTCTTTCGGTCTATATCAATCTGTGAAACAGTATACTTCTGGAAGCTGGTTACAGAAACCGGTAACCCTGCCTTGTGTATAATACCAAGGAAATCATCATCCCGTGCCTGACCTCCCGCTATTGCAAGTGTGCGTATTTCAGACACATATTTATAGCGCTTCAAATCAATGGATTTGCTGATTCTTTCATTGAGATGTGTCCTGACAGTGAATGATATTTTCATTCCTCTTTCCTGCCCGGAATGATCTTTCATGGCCGGGCTGACAGCCACAAGCTCTCCGCCCATCAGTTCTACAAGCTGCCTGGCAAGTATCGGACCAAGTTTTAGTTCTTCAGCCCATTCTGCACGACCTGTACGGCCTGTTATGTAGTCACCGAAAATCTTTTTTATCTCAGCTTTTGTATAGTTCTTCCCCGTGTCTATCATGGTGAATAACAGATCAACTACATTGCCGTTTGTTTCCTTCAGAGAACAGCGAAGGCTTATTTCTCCTGTTTGTGTACTGCTTAGTGAGAAATACAGCAGGTTTGTAATTACCTGTCTGAGTCGGTATGGATCGCCAATTAAATTATCAGGAACTTTTTGGTCGATGTCAGTTATTATTGAGACAGGATTGTCAGGATTTTCTCGTTTTACCAGGTTTGAGCAATAAGATATTTCTTCCCTTATCCTGAATGGTATTTCATCGAGAATCATTTTCCCTGTTTCAACTTTTGATACATCAAAAATGTCATTGATGATGTTCAGCAGAAGGTCTGCTGAACGTTTTAACAGCATAATGACTTCCGTCGTTCCTTCCGGCAGATCAGCCCTGTTAAGCATTTCGGTCATTCCAATAATTCCGTTAAGCGGGGTTCTTATCTCATAACTCATGCGTGCAAGCAATTCTGACTTGGCAATGTTTGCTTCGGCCTCCTGCTTTCTGGCTGATTCCAGGGTGGTAACATCAATAAATACTTCAAGGGTGTCGTTCTCTCCCTTAAAACTGACAGGAGTACTGTTTCGGAAGACTATCCTGTCTCCTGATGAGCTGCCAAGTTTAATGATTTTACCCTGTCCGAACTGTCCATCCAGATCGCTTTTATATTCATTCTTTGAAAGGTCCGGCACCAGCCTGCCAATCATTTCCCCTTCATCAGTGAATGAGAATAAAGAAGCTGCATGCCTGTTGGAACTGACTATTTCCCTGTTCTCATTGTAAACAATAACACCCACCGGCATCTGATCAATAATGGATACCAGGCCGGAGACTGATGCTCCCGTTTCTGTAGCCTTCTTGCTCTGCTTAAAATAACTTCTCCGGAAGAACCATGAGAGCAGGAAGACAATTAAAAGTATTGCCAGACTAAAGAATACCGCATTACGGATGATGTATTTCTGATAGAAATCAGTCGGAGCCGAGAAGATAATTCCAAGATCTTTCCCGATAATATTCACCGGATAAAATGATGACATAATCTCCTTTTTCTCTTTGTTAATGATCATATTGTGATCGAGCCGTCCTGAAATGCCCTGGTTGATCTGATCCGAGATCTTCCTCAGTTCTGAATATTCCACAGTTCCAGGATGGTTATCAAAAACCACAGCCCCGGTATCGTTAATAATCCACTGCCACTGATAATCCTCAAGGTTGTACTTGGCAAAAACCTTAGTAAAATATTTTATCAGATCAATAGTGATAACAAAGTTTGCTGTTACTTCTCCGTTGCTGATAACGGGCAAATAATACTTGTATTTATCCCGCTCAGTATCAAGCTTTTCATGGTCATAAATCTCAGGTTGAACCTGCGCTTTGTAAGACCCGTCAAGCCAGGTGTTTTTTTCTTCGTCTTTAAACAGAGTGTAAACGTCCCCGGTGTTATTGTACAGCATTACGCTGATTACGATATCTTCATACTTTGAGTAATAAAGTTTGATTTTTTCCTTGGCCCTTTCTCCCAACTCATGGTCAGTAAAAAACAAGGCAATATCTTCAGAGAAGTCAAATTCAACAAGATCGCTGACTATATACATGCTGATATTGTCAACTTCAGATCCCACAATTCTGACCTGTCTGTCAAGAAGCTTATTAAAATGTTCTACCTGGTTGAAATACAGACTTCTGAAGAATATGGTATTTATGATCATAATCAACAGTAAAGCGGCGCAGGAAATGATGGTTAGCTTTTTCATCCCTTTTTGGATTTAACTGTAAAAGTACTGTATTATCTGTATTTAGATCCCCCTTCTGACATCATGCTCACATAGCTTTTGTATCTCCAGGGTTCAACTTCGTTATTCGTCACAGCCTCACGCACGGCACAATCAGGTTCGTTGATGTGCAGGCAGTTGTAAAATCTGCATCCTGCCGATAGTCTGAATATTTCCGGAAAGAAGTGGTAAATTTCATTATGTGCAAAGTCTATCACTCCAAAACCTCTCATACCAGGTGTATCTATTACAAATCCCCCACCCGGAATCGGATGCATCTCCGGAAAAGTTGTCACGTGCCTGCCTTGTTCATGGTAATCTGAAATATCCTTCGTTCTGATATTAAGCCCAGGGTTTAACAAATTCAAGAGAGAGCTTTTACCTACTCCTGAATTGCCTGACAGAAGTGTAACCTTGTTTTTCATCAACTTCTTTAATGTCATGATGTTGGTACCCTCTTTTACCGAGATAATAAGGCAGTAATAGCCGATCTTGGTATATACTCTTTTCAGCTTTTCTGCTGCCTCTTTTTCTATAGCCCCGTTCAGGTCAGACTTATTGATAATTAATGAGGCTTTAATACGATATGCCTCCGCAGTTGCAAGAAAACGATCAATAAACTCAACCGGTGTTGAAGGCATTTTAATACTTACAATCAAAAAAGCCTGATCTATATTGGCCGCAATAATCTGTGATTCTTTTGAAAGATTTGAAGCCTTCCTGATAATATAATTACTTCTGGGTGAGAGAGTTGTAATGATTCTTTCAGCTTCATCAAATGACACCTTGTCTCCAACAGCAACAGGATTAGTGGTTCTTATACCTTTTACCCTGAATTTACCTTTTATTACGCAATCATAAACTACGCCAGAACCATCCAGAACCCTGTAATGACTGCCGGTCGACTTAATAACAACACCCTCCTTCAACTAAATTATCTTTTGCAGCAAAAATAAAATAAAAAAAGTGATTACCGGGCTAACCCGGTCATCACTTCTAATAGAATGAATAAGCATTTCTAGTATTCCGCAGCCATAAGGAAGAACGGCTTCATCTCAAAGTTGGAATAGTAGGGTCTTAATCTCTCAGTGTTATAGTACTCTGATACTTTTACCAGTTTCTTTGTAGAAGTCACAACATCAATAGGGACATTATCATAACGACCGTTTTTCAGAACAACCAACCTGCCATGTATTCCCTTCATTATCAGGTCAAGGGCAAGATTCCCATAAGCCATTGGAACAATAGAGTCAACAGCATCAGGATCACCACCCCTGACCATATAACCAAGCTTCTGGTTTATTACATTAATGACCTTGCCCTTGTTATACTTGGCAGAAAGATCTTTAAGCCCGGCAGAAACAATATCGCCAATGCCGCCTAATTTGGCATGACCGTAAGCATCCCTCTCGGCATTTGTAAAAATCATCTCGCCACCACGGAACATTGCACCTTCAGAAATCAGAAGGATAGAATATTTGCTGGGATTTGAATTACGGTCTTCCACCAGTAACTTTGCCAGCTGGTCCATGTCAAATTTGTATTCAGGTATCACACACCTGTTTGCTGCTCCGGCCATTGTGGGAAGCATTGCCGTAAAGCCGGCGTAGCGGCCGAATACTTCCAACACCATAAGACGTTCATGTGATCCTGCAGAGGTACGCAGACTATTTGTCATCTGAATTGTACGGGTTACACAAGTGCTGAATCCGATGCAATAATCAGTACCTGGTACGTCATTATCCATTGTTTTTGGAATCGCAACAACCTTAACCCCCTGTTTGTACAGATGAACACCATAGCTCAGTGTGTCATCTCCTCCTATCGGAATTAAATAATCAATGCCCAACCACTCAAGGTTTTTGACAACCTCCGGAGTCAGATCGTTCATCTCTTCCTTATAAACTTCCTTAAGGTGTTCAGGTACTGCTGCTTTCGGAACATGACTTGGTCTGGTACGCGAGGTATGGAGGAAAGTTCCGCCTGTGCGTCCCGCTTTATTAACTTCTTCATCACTAAGAATCTGAAAACAGTTGCTATTGTCTGCCTTGGGATCTCTTATTACCTCCACTATCCCGCCCCAGCCTCTGCGAAGTCCGATTACCTTGTAACCTTCTCTGTTTGCTCTGATAGTCACAGCTCTGATAGCCGGGTTTAACCCTGGCACATCTCCACCTCCCGTCAGAATGCCAATTACTCCTTTAAATTTTTTCTGAGTTGCCATTTTATTTAGATTGTTTTATGTGCTTTAATGCAGCCGATAAAAATAGATTATTTCAAAATCATATCAAAAAGGAACATGACTTCTGCTTGATTTTTTTAATATTTTTGTATAAAAAGCAAATGGAAAGAAAGGAAAAGGCGATAAACTATTTCAGAGATGGTTACAATTGTGCCCAGGCAATAGTACTTGGCTGTGCTGGTGAAGATAAAACTCTTACAAAAGCGGCAGCGGCATTCGGCGGAGGAATGGGGAGAATGCAGAAAACATGCGGAGCAGTCACAGGTGCATATATTTACATTGGCCTCACTTATGGAGTTGAAGGAATTCCGGCTGATTCAGACAAAGTGAATGTCTATTCAAGAGTTTGCAGGTTCAAAGAGGAATTCGTCAGGAAGAACGGAACTGATCAGTGTTCGGAGTTACTTGGCGAAGACCTTAACACACCTGAAGGAAAAGCCAGGATAAAGGAGCGCGGGCTGCATGAAAAAGTATGTGAAAAATGTTTACGTGATGCTATTGATATTCTGAATGACCTTGAATAGCTTTCCCAGATTTCTCCTCTCCTGATCTGTTTTTCGCAATTCGCAACTCGTAATTTATTTCTATCCTCTCTTGGAAATTACTTCAAGTTTTTCCATATCTGTTATCTCAATTGTCCGCCCATAGGTGTTAATAATACCATCCCGCTTGAACTCGGAAAAAGTACGTATTACGTTCGCCGCGCTCATACTGATGAAGTCTGCTATTTCCCTTCTTGAAACCGGAAGATCAAAGACTTTGGAATGGTAAATGTCCCTGGAAAAATATTCGAGCACATAAGCCACCCTGCCTGCCAGGTTTCTGTGACGGATCTCAAGATCCTGTGCAATAATCTTCTCAGATGTCTGCGACAATAATGTTATCAGCCTCAGACCAAACTGACCATTTTTCTCAACCATTTCTTTGATCTGTTCTATTCTAATACAACAGACCACTGAATCCTCGAGAGCTGAAAGAGAGTATCTGTAATAACCTTCTGTGAAAACACAACTGTTGCTTACAAACTCAAAAGGTCTTGTAATGGAGATTATCTGCTCATCTCCATTTGATGCTTTCCTGAACATCTTTACCAAACCCTGCTTAAGATACTTGAAATAGGTTACCTTATCGCCCTCTTTATGGATTAATTCACCCCTGGCATAAGGCACCTCATGGTTCTCTTTGCATATCTTTTCAATGTCTCCTTCAGTAAGACTTGAAAAAGCCAGGTCACGAAGATCACATGAAAGACATGCGCATTTATTCTTGTCAGATGATTCCATCAGGGTAAGTTATCAGGATGTACACAAATTTACCACAAAAAGTTAATTTATTCGAACCGCTTTTCTATTTTTGACAAACAGTATCAATTGCGTGTCAAAAAGAATTATTTACAGAACCGATTATCATATCCACTCTACCTTCAGTGACGGCAAAGAGGCTCCAGAAGAGTATGTTCGCAGGGCTAAAACACTAAATCTGAAGGAGATTGGTTTCTCAGAACATATAACAATGATGCCAAATACTGAGGAATGGGGTATGGATCCGGGGCGACTTTCGGAATATGCCGAAAGGATCATCGGGCTACAGAAAAAAAATCCCGATACAGGGATAAGACTTGGGATTGAAATTGACTATATCCCCGGCAAAGAAAAACAAACGGAAGAAATAATTTCATCATACCCGTTTGATTTTATTATTGGCTCGGTTCATTATCTTGGAGACCAGACCGTTGACCTGGGGCCTGAATTCTATGTAGGAAAGGATATTAACCTCATTTATGAGAATTATTTCAATCTCGTCTGCGAGGCCGCATCAACCGGGTTCTTTGATATTATGGGCCACCCTGACCTGGTAAGGATTCATAAGTACAGCCCGTCCGATGACATCTCTCATCTGTATGGAATGATGGCCTCTGCCTTTGAGATTTATGATGTCGCTTTTGAAGTGAACACAAACGGCCGTAATAAGCCATTGCATGATTTCTACCCTGATAAAAAATACCTGCATCTGTTTGCTGAACACGGAGTTCCTGTCTGTGTCAATTCAGATGCACATTTTCCTGCACGGGTGGCACAATTCTTTGATGAAGCTTATGATATACTGAAGCGGTCCGGCTACAAAGAAATGGCAGTTTTCAATAAACGTGAGCGCTTTATGATTCCGTTCTGACCCTCTTTGTGTTAACCGTTTTTTCAACTGCGAAGTTTTAATGAATATTAATACTTGTAATATTTACACTTAAATCTCAGCTCAGTTGAATTATGAAAAATGCTTTGATAATTATTTTATTGGGTGTTGCAGCATTTTCCGGATGCCGGAAGAAACCAGAATCAACAATCCGCTCTTCCGGTCCGGAAGTTGTTGATTTCAGAGTTCTTCCATTTGAACTGACAGATGTAAAGCTTCTTGACGGTCCGTTTAAACGCGCAACTGATTTGAATTCTGACCTTCTGCTGAAGTATGAACCTGACAGATTGCTTGCCAGGTTCCGGATTGAGGCAGGGCTGAGACCAAAAGCAGAGCATTATGGTGGCTGGGAGAGCGAAACCATTGCAGGACATAGTCTTGGTCATTATCTGAGCGCAGTCTCAATGATGTACCAGACAACAGGCAGCCCCGAGTTTCTGAAAAGGGCAAATTACATTGTTGAAGAACTGAAGGAATGTCAGGATGCTGACGGCGATGGCTATGTAGGTGCTATACCTGACGGAAAAAGGATTTTTGAAGAAGAAGTTGCAAAAGGAAACATACGATCACAGGGCTTTGATCTTAACGGACTATGGGCTCCCTTTTATGCATTGCATAAAATGATGGCCGGCCTCTATGACGCATATCACCTGTGTGGAAATAAAACCGCTCTTGAAATATCATCAAAGTTAGCTGACTGGGTTTATTCGGTTGTTGATGATCTTTCTCCGGAACAGATTGAGGAGATGCTGCATTGTGAATATGGCGGTATTCTTGAGTCAATGACCAATCTTTATGCCGACACCGGAAATGA
>CAZGDJ010000112.1:0-9443 GCA_964524635.1 uncultured Rikenella sp.
TTGTTTCCCGAATATGCGTTGACCGGCAAAATACCCTAAGCACAGGGTTGACAATACTCCCACGACTGAGAATATTCTTATTGATACTGCTGACATGCCGAATATGCCGGTGAACAATCTTAATCCCAGGTAATATAACGGGGGATGCAGGTCATTCTTAAACATGGCGTAAAAGTCAGACAGACCGCCTCTCAGCATTGACAGGGTATATGTCTCGTCACTCCACAGATCGCTGAACCCGATTTTGTAGCAATAGAAAACAGTTGCAGCAATAAGAATCACACAAAACATAACCAGGCTATTCCCGGTCAGTTTCTTTATAAATTCATTCATGAAATCTGGAATGGTTAAGTTATAGGATTGTTTTATCGATTAAAGTTAATTTTTTTAGTTGATATTTCCCTGGTGCAGGGGCGTCTTACCACCTGGCGGTATAATTTAAACAGACAGCAACAGGGACTTGACAGTTAATGAGAGCGTTGCCCTGGGAAGAAATTCGGGTGATAAGAGTCTCTATTTATTTTAATTGTAAAAGCATAGTCATTGAATCACCAACTGACTCATAATCTTTGAAACCGATCTTTTTATATAAATCGTAGGCATAATTTATTTTGTCAACGCTTAATGAGACTTGCCTGTAGCCTTTGTCAGTCAGGGTTTTAATCATTTTTTTCAGCAGCAATGTTCCTATCCCTTTGTTCCGATGCTGTTTATAAAGTGCCATACTGAGTTCCGGAGTGTCCGGATCGACAAATCCATAGGATTTATTTGACTCGCTAAAATGCCTTGTCCAAACGGCCCCTGCCAGTTCTCCGTTTATCTCGGCGACAAGGCAACAGTCACCCTCTCTCCCGAAATCTTTGGTATATTTTACAATTTCAGGATGCTCAATAATATTATCAGGAAGTTTCTCAGCTCCGGGCGGGACAAAAATTGCATTATAGAGCATTTTATCGAGAAATCCGATCTCCGATCCTGCAATAGGCCTTATGATGACAGAGTCGTTCATTGATTTTACTCATGCCTTAATGCTTCAACAGGATTTCTGCTGGCGGATTGGTAATAATTACAGGAGGCGATCAGTGCAACTACAAGAATAATTGAAATACCGCAGAGAACAAATATCCCCCAGTGAAGCGGTACTTGTAAGGCAAAATTCTGCATCCATTTGTCAGCAGTAATTTTTGCGCCAATCAGGCCCGCAATAACGGAAGGAATGACAATGTACTCCAGGTTTAAGATAAAAATCCTCAATATGTCAAATACGGTAGCGCCACTGATTTTACGTATGGCCAGTTCTTTCTGGTGTCTTGTTGTCTCATTTGTGGTAAAGCCCAGCAAACCAATGATAGTAATAAGCAAAATAAAGAAATTACCGACCATCAATGAATTACGGAATCCTTTTTCATTTTTATACTTATTCTGCAGCTCCTCCTCAAGACTGATGACAGAGGCATCTTTCTGAGGCATACCAAGGTTAATAATATCGGTCATCTTCTTAATCAATCCGGTTTCAAGGACTTTATGAGTCTTTATAAGAATTAAAAATGAAAAATCAGGCCGGTCAATTTTCATCTGTTCAAAGTCTGCTTCAGGAAGATAGAAAAACACCGATGGGCGCGAATCGGGATTTGCCAGGGAATTAATAATGAAATCGGGGAAGATACCGCAAACAGTTGTTAAGCCATGCTGGGTTATCACGAGCTGTTTTCCAATAACTCCCTCTTCCCATTGGTCGTTTAATTTAAGCAGTTCTGCTCCTTTTTTACTTATAAGCACATCATTAGCGGTTGAATTTTCGGGTGAGAAGTTACTTCCTTCAGATACCCGGATATTTAAAATTGAAAGGAAATTCTCATCAGCACTATAAAAATCAGCAACATTAAACAGATCCTTTTCTCCTTCCGTTGATCTTATGTTATTTCCTGAAGCGCCCTGCATTGGTAAATTAGATCCTAATCCAACTTTTTCCACTTCAGGCAATGCCCTTAATTCGTTTAGTACTGCAGAGACTTTGCTGCCCTCCATTCCAATAGTAGATGTGTAATAAATCCCTTCTGTCCGGTATCCATGATCAGCATTCTTCATTTTGCTGAATTGCATGGTTACAATAATCATTAGTGTGAGGATAAAGGACGCGCCTATAAACTGGATGGCAAGCAATATTTGTTTCCATCTGTTATTCTTCAGCTTATAGGATGTAAAAACCGTTGCCACCGGAATTCGCGAAAAAAAGCGTCCGGGGAGATAACCGGTAATTATCACCAGTGCGGCAACTATGCCCAATAATGGCCATATAATAAAAGGGTTGAATATAGCGAGTATGCTGTGTTGCAGTTGCGATTCAACAACAGGTTTGGCAATTGCAATGATCAGAACAGCCCCGATAAAGGAAATAAGGAAAAGCAGAATTGTTTCAAAAAATATCAGTAGTTGTAAATGTTTAATCTGGGCACCAAAGGTTTTATAGATGGCCGATGATTTGGCACGATTAACAAGTGCGCTTAAGGTTAACAGCATATAGTTCATCAGCGAAACAATGAGTATCGCAATAGCGATGGTGCTGATGATAATAATCATGTCCTTAACGTTATCAGCATGAATTCTTCTTATGGGTAAAAAGGAGTATTTTAAAACCATACCTCCTTGTTTCTCTTCTATTTTCGTTATGTCCTGGTGTATCTCCTGCATTTTTCTGACAGCAGGAGCAAGACTTTCCGGAGTAACCCCGGGTGCCAGCTTTACACATGCATAATACCTGTCATTGCCCATCCAGTTGTTTGTTCCGTCCCAGGCGAAATGCTTTGTGGAAACCATCGAAATGAGCATATCATAATTATAATTGGTATTCTCAGGCAATGCTTTGAATACGCCTCCTATAGTTAGTTTTTTGTCGGGAAACTTCTTTAGTGTAATCACCTTTCCTATTACTTCACCACCAATTGCATTCGCAATTTTATCTGAGATCATACAAGACATAGGGGTTTTTAATATCTCTTTTGGATTTCCGATAATCATCGTACGCGGGAGAACATCAAACAGATATTCATCACTTAGGGATACTTCCGCTTCATAGCTATCAAGACTCCCGGTATAGAAAACATTTTTGCCAATAGAGTTTAGCCGGCAAGCCGCTTCGACACCCGGTACTTCTGCTTTCAGGCCGGGTGCAATTGCCCCACTGACTCTGGGATAGCTTAACAGTTCTTCCTTTGATATATCTGGTCTGAAGTTTTCATGAACGACATAGATTCTTTTGGCTTCCGGATAAAAATTGTCGTAACTATAAAAATAAAGGACTTCGGCTAAAAGAATAAGGCTAAAAGCCATTCCGGTAGCCAGCGATATGATACGGGTAACAGTATGTTCACCCTTACGGAATAAGGGACGAAATGCCAGCTTAAAAATATTCATATATATACCAGATGTTCAGATTCTTTTAGCAAATGACTTACAAATTATCACATTGTTGCATTTGTATTCAGTTGATATATTCTTCTCTTAATCTGTTGTATTTGGAATACATCGCCTTAGAATCCCGGAATATTTCTTTGTCAATAGGATTTGCACTAAGTGCATTTTTGCGAAATCCGGGCTTGCATATTTGTCACTGACTGCCTGTTACTGTATTTTCTCTAATATTAAACCGGACCAGTACATAAACAGTTTATTGTCTTTCTTTTCCCATCGTATTTTATCCCCGACAAAATAACCCACACCGGCAAATTTAGCCTTTTGCATATCGACAGGCTCAATCACCATGTTAAACTTATGTCGTTTTAAAAATGTGTACTTAAAAATAAAGAATTGTCCCGTTTTATCAATACCAAGATTCACATCTTTGACAACTCTGTCAGGATTTTTCATATTTACAATTTTGTATTTCCCTTCGTAGTTTGAATATTCCTGAGGTATTTTAAACGGTTCTATTCTTAAATTGGGATTTAGCAGGCTGTTCTGGATATTAAAGTACATATATTTCTCGCCTCCGGTTTCGCGGAACTCTGCCTTCATGGCTTTTAACATATTGACCGAAAAACGAATGCCAAGTATTTGAGCTTTTATACTAAAAGTGGTGTCTGCATCAGGGATTAAAACCAAAGCTGTTGGCATTACAGGCGATTTAACCACAAGTTTTTTGCCCTTCAGTTTAACAGTCATAGGGCCGAAGTAAACATTCGGGTAAATTCCTTCATGTTGCTTTAGCTGTTCAGGAGTTAATGAGATAGTGGTTTCAGTTTCAGATCCAGGTAATACCTTGCCTGACTGATATTCATACAAATCACTTATGATCTTATGAGCTGACTCATCAGGAACACTTGAAGCTTTATTTGTATTAACACTGATAAAAACTCCGCATTTTATTTCCGGTAATATAACCATCATTGAATGAAATGGGGGCAATTCTCCACGATGAGCCGCATATTTTGTATGCCTCATTAAAGGATTCTGCAGAAACCATGTTAAGCCGACAGAAAAGCCTTTATCAAGTTCAACGCTCGCATTTTGTTGCGACATCATCATTTTTATGGTTCCCTGCTTCAAAAGAGTACTATCACCGTGATAAGTATCAATTATGGCTGATAAATATTTTGCAGCATCATCGGCGGTCAATGCAATTCCGCCTGCCGGAATTCCAAGCTTCATTGGCATCGGACAAGCCTCCTTCCCAAAGTATCCTTTTGCAATAAAATTATTAGCTGGTTCTCCTGCAAACACAATACTGCTGTTCATTCCAAGTGGCTCAAAAATATCGGTGCGTATGTAATCCACATAGCCCATGCCGCTTACTTTGTGGACTAAAACGCCAAGTAAAGAATAGCCCGCATTGCTGTAAGAATGAAGTTTTCCGGGTGTAAAGATGGTCCCTTCTTCGTTTATTAAAGGCACTATTTGTTCGTAAATAAAAGGATCTTTCGAAATATCGGGAAGATACCAGTTGTAAAGGATATCTCCATGAATGCCGGAATGGTGGGTCAGAAGCATCCTGACGGTTATTGTATTTTCCTCTCCGTCCGGCAATGACAATTCAGGAATATAATCACCAATGGGTTTGTCCAGATCAATTAAACCTTTTTCAACGAGTTGCATAACGGCAATTCCCGTAAAGGTTTTGGTTACCGAAGCAATTGGAAACAAGGTAGAGTTGTCGGCTGCAATTTTACTCTCTTTGTCTGCCATCCCAAAGCCATCGGCAAGCAAAACGCCGTTTGAATCAACCACGGCAATAGAAAGCCCTGCGACTTTGTTTTTATGCATTGTTTTTTTAATGTATGCCCTTAAATTATCAGCCATCTCAGTCCTTGATAATTTACTCTGCTGATTATAGAACATATTCTGCGGGAAGCAACTTATTGAAACCATCAGTCCGAGTATTAGAGTTACAGATTTAAATTTCATAGATATATTTTATTTAATGCTTTATGTTGCAAAATTTATAGCAATTCAGGACGAGCCTCATCAGGTGTCTTTCTGATGACAAACAGAGCCAGTACCCATATAACCAGGGCAAAAGCCAAATCGTAGATAACAAAATCAACACCGGACTGCGATACGGATTGAAGACTCAGCGCACAAAAAGTAAGGCTCGAGTGCATTAATATAGCAAGAAACAAACTGGATGTCTTATTGTATAACCATACCATAAGCACTCTATAGGCCGGTAGCTGGGAGAATAGAATAATAACCAGATAAAGAGTTGAAGGAACCTCACCTGACGGATCTCCGGACAGGAATAACGGCAGATGCCATAACCCCCATAGCAGGCCAACGATTACCCCGGTAGTAATTATGCCGTAACGCTTTCTCATCCTGGGAACAACAAAGCCAGTCCATCCTAGTTCTTCACAAATGCCTGCTGCCAGTCCGCCGGATATGCCTGATACTATTAACGATAGCTTGTTACCTGATGAGAATATGGCGGGAAGGAATGCAGGTTTAAAGATTGAAAGCAGGGAGAGTGTAAACATAACCAGAACAGGTGCTGTCAGAAAAGCTGCCGCATACCAGCGGCTCTTTACTTTCCATTTGAGTAAACGCCCTTTTAAATCACGAAGTCCCTGCCTTCCGTCGCAGATATAGGTAAGTAGTAAGCCTGATATGCTTGGACCGGCACACATTGCAAGAAACAATAATGCCATCTGGTTATCAGCGGGGCCTGAGGCGAACAACCTTTCAAGCCCTGCAATAAGGGAAACTCCGGTCCATGATATAATAAAAGCAAGAATAAAGTATAGCGTTATAGCATGTTGTTTATAAAAGAGTCTCATTCCAAATGCATGTATTAGTTATTAATAAATTCATCAATAATCAGTTTATCTTTTACTGAAAGTTTGCCATCTCTTGATTTCAGGTTTAGAATCGACGGGTTGTTGTTATGATTTACACACTTCGCCATATTTTTAAACATACTGCCTGTAGTTATTTTATATGTTGCGAATAAAGCCACTTTTGTATTTTGGGGAACAGCAATTGTTTTTACAAAATCGCCCCATATACTATCAGGTTTCTGGAAAAAGATCATCAAACCTTTTGTCCAGCACCCCAATAATAAATAATCTGCCCCTTGAAGCATACCGTCCTGGTATTTTTCCACAGGGAGACAATGCGTTTCTATCTGCATCTCCTGTATGTAGGCGCTTATCTCCCGGGCGTAGTTTTTTGTTGTACCCGTTATACTTTGATAAATTATTATGGCTTTTTTCATCTCTTTATGTCTTATTTATTACAATACAAATACAGAGCAGGATTACTGAACGCTCCCGATTTCAGATTTTAATAAAGCATCTTCTATTGCTTTTAAATGTGCTTTAGATGTTAGGGTTGCTCCACTAATAACATCCACCTGAAGAGATTGCTTTTCAATTACCCGGTTATAAAGCTCCTGAAGAAAAGACTGGGTTGGGTCTTCAGCACTCCATACCAGTTCAATTTCAGTTACCCTGCTGGAATCTCCCGTAATAGAGTCTACAGTTACTTTGCATTCATTTTCTCTCCAGCCACACATGCCCCCTGCATAATATCCACGGTATTTACCGCTTGATAGTTTGCTGAAATCAATCTCTGCAAGAGGCAGATTGCGAGCCTCATCATGCTCATTATTCAGTTTGCTGCATGCTGAAGAGAAAAATACAATAAAAAGTATCAAAACATTGCTGACTGTTTTCATCATTTCTGTTATTTTAAGTTTTAATACATCAGAAGTGTACCTTAATGTTTTACTTCCCCGGAGCTGTAAATACCTTCATTCAATAGCAGGTTGGCATAATCAGTTATGCTAAATTTTGGTTCACCCAGGATTTTGTAAGTATTAAACTCCTCGGCAATAAACGCTTCGGTTGATTTTGAGAAGTAATCGTTCATGTGTTTCACAAATTTCATTTCTTTGCTGAATAGGGCTAAAAACCTTATGGTTCCACCTGGAAGAACTGTAACTTTGGTGTTCTTCGAATAAATATCCAGGAATTTTCTTGCTGCTTCCGGATGGGCAATCCCTTCTCTGCCCTGAATGGGAAATTCCTTATAGAAAGCCTTTTTATTCGCAATTGCATTAATAAGACAATTGGAATAGTCCTGGCAGTTTGTAAAGTACATGGGGTTTTGGGTATCACCAATAACTGAATAGGTATTTTCCCGTCGAAAGATCACAAAACTATCAGCAAAATAACTGCAATGAAGTATTGTGAAGGGTATCCCTGAATTTTTAATTAGTTTATGTCCTTGCTTGCGGATAATGTTGGGTACAAATTCAAAACTATCAGGTTTACGGACATTATCAAATGCCCCCAGGCCTGAAATGGCAATAATTTGTTTGATTTTGTCCCTGTTCAGTGCACTAAGGATATTTGCAACACCCTCGCGTTCAGTTGAAAATGGAACATTAACACGGATTGCATTGGTTGAAAGGTTCAGATAAAGATACTCTGTATCAGCCAGAGCTGTTGTGAGTTTTGGCACATCTTGCAGGTCAGCTTCAACGATATGGAGGCTGTTATCAGACCCAAAGGATTCTTTTGCCTTGTCGCGATTACGTACAATAAGTTTAATTTCAAAACCTGATTTTAGAAGGAACTTAACTACAGGTATTCCAAGGTTACCTGTGCCTCCTATTACACTGATTTTCCTGATTGGATTCATAGCTTTTATCTTGATTATTTTTTCAAGACAAAAGTATGATGAGCAAACAAACCGATCTTTTGACAAAAGTCAAAATCGATTATTTCTTCCTTCTGATCCTGCTTAAAGTAGCATTGTCGACACCAATATATGATGCGATGTAGCCCAGGTTTACCCTTTGTAGCAATTGCGGATATTCATTGCAGAATTTCTGATATCGTTCAGATGCAGAGAGCGTTTGAAAACTTTCTGTACGGTTGAGCATTTCACCGATTTTTAAATCACCCAGGTCTTTGCAGATCTCATGCCATGCAGGAAGCAGCTCATAGAGTTCCATCTGCCGGTGGTAACTTATAACACTGAGGTCAGAGTCTTCTATTGCCCTGATATATTCTCTGGATGGTGTTCTGTTGTTGAAACTTTCGGCGGCAATTATTAATGAGCCTTCTGAGAAAAAATTGGTGGTTATTTCGTTGGCCTGGTCATCAAAGAAATATGATCTTAATAGGCCTTCTGTTACATATCCAATGTAATCCGAAATCTCTCCTTCTTTGAGGAAATATTCATTTTGTTTTATCGTTTTCGGTTCAAAACGGCTCAGAGTAAGTTTGATTTCCTCCTCTGTAAAATTGTATTTTTCTATGCTCCACTTATCTATGTTCATATTCTTATCGTTTTGCAGTTTGCTTATACAAACTGTGATGCCAAGACTGGGGGCCCGGACCCGAGAGTAAGGATAGCAGGCCAGTTAATCATTGTATTAAGGCTAAGTTAAATATTCCTGATTGAACAATGACTGTCTGCATGGTCATTTTTATTAAATACAATGTCAGTCACAGATTTAACATTTTTCAAGGACTTTATCAAAGGAGCATGCAGCTTGAAAGGAATATAATGATCATCCTGGCCTGTGGGAGCAGGTTTATTTGATTCTTTTCCCGATATAGAAAACATAGCCGTAAAACTCCTTATACCTGTAGTATAATTGAGTCTCATGACGTTCGCTGGCAATGAACTCTTCAACAGTTTTATTACCTGCGTATTTTTTCAGGAAAGCCTCCTGCGCCAAAGCCTGCGGAACATAGAAGTTCTCTGTCCAGCACTCTTCAGGAAGGATGAAAGAAGCAACTGGCACATATCCGGCTTTCTGCATTTGAAAAATCTTGTTCGGAATAGTGTCAATCCCAGGATAAGCATCGAGCCAGAAGTTCTCGATCTCGGCAGGTCGTATGTCAGTAAACCACGACGCTTCCGAAACGGCAACGTAGCCCCCTGTTTTGAGGAATTTTCGCCATTCGTTCAGCCCTCGTTCAAAACCGAAATTATAA
>CAZGDJ010000113.1:0-9374 GCA_964524635.1 uncultured Rikenella sp.
TTGCCACTCTTGATTTCAGCTATAAGAAATGCACCCGTATAAGAAGCTATCTCCCTTTCCCGAAAATAAAGAAAGAGCGTGTAGATGAAGCTCTCGAGCTTATCAATAAAGCAAAGAGGCCCCTTATACTGGCAGGTCATGGGATATTATTGTCAGGAGCTCAGGAAGAGTTGCGTCTATTTGCAGAAAAGGGAGACATACCTGTTGCCCTTACGCTCCTCGGTCTCTCAGCATTCCCGTCATCACACCCGCTTTGTGCCGGTATGCTTGGCATGCATGGCAATGCAGGCCCAAATATCAATACAAATGAATGTGATCTTCTGATTGCTGTGGGAATGAGATTCGATGACCGGATAACAGGTGACCTGAATTCGTATGCAAAGCAGGCTGCCGTAATCCACATTGAGATCGATCCCTCAGAGATAAATAAGAATGTGAAAGCTGATGTAGCATTGGTTTCTGATGCAAAAGATGCTCTAAGTGCCCTTTTACCCGGTTTAAGGAAAATGAAGCATGCAAAATGGATTGAGAGCTTCAGGAAACATGATAAAGTAGAACACGATAGAGTCATAAGCAAGAAACTTGACGGTACCAGCCCCCAGATAAAAATGGATGAGGTTGTTAACATGGTCAGCAGGCTGACAGACGGCGATGCAATTATTGTATCTGATGTTGGACAGAACCAGATGGTTACAGCCAGAGGCTATGAATTCAAAAATCCTCGCAGCTGGGTTACATCAGGTGGATTGGGAACAATGGGATTTGGACTTCCTGCCTCTATAGGGGCAAGCATTGCTGCACCCGGGAAAAATGTGATACTTATTGCAGGCGACGGCGGATTCCAGATGACATTGCAGGAACTTGGCACCATTGCCCAGACTCAAGCTCCTGTGAAAATGATAGTCCTCAATAACCGTTACCTTGGAATGGTAAGACAATGGCAGGACATGTTTTTTGAAAAGAGATACTCTTTTACTGAGTTATCATCACCTGATTTTGTCATTCTGGCATCAGCCTATGGTATTGCGGGAAGAAGAGTAACTGCGCGTAAGCAGCTCCTCGGTGCCCTAAGGGAAATGATAGCCTCAGCGAAACCTTATATTGTAGAGGTGATGGTTGAGAGGGAAGACAATGTCTTCCCGATGGTACCGGCAGGAGCATCAGTTTCAGACATAAGATTTGAATAACAAGCAAATGATCATAATACACTCAGTTATGGAAAAAGAATATACAATCAATGTCTTCAGCGAGAACCATATAGGACTTCTCAACAGGCTGACGATAATTTTTACCAGGAGGAAAATAAACATTGAAAGCCTTACGGTCTCTGAATCGCATCTGCGGGGTATTCACTGTTTTACGATTGTTGTAAACAGCTCGGAGAGCAATGTCAAGAAGATTGTCCTTCAGATAGAGAAGCTGGTAGATGTTTTAAAAGCTTTCTACTATACTAAGGACCAGATAATTTTCCAGGAGATTGCTTTGTATAAGGTCCCGACTAAATCACTGACATCAGGAAGCGGTATTGAGAAGCTCATAAGGGAGCATTCTGCAAGAATACTGGAGGTGACTCCTGAATACACAGTAATTGAAAAGACTGGTCACAAGGAAGAGACGCAGAACCTTATGCAGCAATTAAGACAATACGGATTGCTTGAGTTTATACGCTCCGGCAGGGTGGCAATTACAAAGCCGATGAAGGAACTGACCGTTCACCTCAGAGAGAGAGAAATGGAATTTAACTATATCAATTAATAATCTTTAATATAAACAAAATGGCAGTAATCAATTTTGGCGGAGTCGATGAACAGGTTGTAACCCGTGATGAATTCAGCCTAGAAAAAGCAAAGAGTATTCTTAAGAATGAAACGATAGCTGTGGTTGGCTATGGCGTACAGGGACCCGGACAGGCCCTGAACCTTAAAGACAACGGCTTCAGTGTTATTGTCGGTCAGCGTGAAGGAACAGGATCATGGGATAATGCCTTAAAAGATGGATGGATTCCCGGCAAAACCTTATTCCCTATTCCGGAGGCGTGCAGGAAAGCAACCGTGATCATGTATCTCCTTTCTGATGCGGGGCAGGTGGCAGCATGGCCTATAGTGAGGGATGCCCTTACTCAGGGTAAAACTCTTTATTTTTCTCATGGCTTCGGTATAACATATTCAGATAAGACTGGAATAGTACCACCCTCAGGCATAGACGTCGTTCTGGTAGCGCCCAAGGGTTCTGGACGAAGCCTTCGCACTCTCTTTCTTCAGGGAAGAGGTCTCAATTCAAGCTTTGCTGTTTATCAGGACGCCTCTGGCAAAGCCAGGGACAAAGCACTGGCCCTGGGAATTGGCATAGGATCTGGATATCTTTTTGAGACAACTTTTAAAAGAGAAGTCTATTCTGACCTGACAGGCGAGCGCGGCTCACTGATGGGTGCTATCCAGGGTCTTTTCGCAGCTCAGTATGACTGCCTCAGGAAAAAAGGACACACGCCATCAGAAGCTTTTAACGAGACGGTTGAAGAGCTGACGCAGAGCCTTATGCCTTTAGTGGCAGAGAATGGTATGGACTGGATGTATGCCAACTGCTCAACAACAGCCCAGAGAGGGGCACTCGACTGGTGGAAGAAATTCCGCGACGCGGTGGCACCGGTATATGATGAGCTGTATGACTCAGTTGCTTCTGGTAATGAGGCTGCTATCTCTATTTCATCCAACAGTAAAGCGGATTATCGTGAGAAGCTCAACAAAGAACTTACTGAGATGCGTGAGTCAGAGATGTGGAAAACCGGAGCAACAGTACGTAAACTCAGACCTGAAAACTCAGGGAAAAAATAAGCTCTAACTAAACGACATTTTCTAGAACAATGGACATCATGGACAATAAAGTTTTCATTTTTGACACAACCCTGAGAGACGGAGAACAGGTGCCGGGCTGCCAGCTGAATACAGTTGAAAAAATTGAGGTGGCAAAAGCGCTTGAGGATCTTGGTGTTGATGTTATTGAAGCGGGTTTTCCTGTCTCGAGTCCCGGTGATTTTGAATCCGTAACTGAGATTTCTAAAACACTTAAGCTGCCTGTGATCTGCGCTCTTACCAGGGCAGTGGAAAAAGATATCGATGTAGCGGCTGATGCCCTTCAGTATGCAAAAAGAAAACGTATTCACACCGGCATCGGAACATCCTTCTACCATATTAACTACAAGCTGAACTCCAATCAGGATGAGATTCTGGAAAGGGCTGTCAAAGCTGTCAGGTATGCAAAACGTTATGTCGAAGATGTGGAGTTTTACGCTGAGGATGCCGGAAGGACCGAGAATGAATACCTTGCAAGGGTCATCGAAGCTGTAATTAAAGCCGGTGCCACAGTGGTTAATATACCTGACACGACAGGTTACTGTCTGCCAGCTGATTATGGCAATAAGATAAAATACCTTGTTGAAAACGTTAAAGGTATTGAGAAAGCCATTATCTCGACGCATTGTCATAATGATCTCGGTATGGCCACTGCCAATTCAATCTCAGGGGTGATAAATGGTGCGAGACAGATTGAAGCAACCATTAATGGGATAGGAGAGCGCGCTGGCAATACCTCTCTCGAAGAGGTGGCGATGATACTCAGAAATCATTCCGGTCTTGGCCTCAATACTGATATTCAGTCGCGTAAATTGTTCAATATGAGTCGAATGGTGTCCTCATTCATGCACATGCCTGTGCAGGCCAATAAAGCCATTGTCGGCAGAAATGCCTTTTCTCACTCATCAGGGATACACCAGGATGGCGTGCTTAAGAACAGGGAAAACTACGAGATAATTGACCCGAAAGATGTAGGCGTAAGTAAGTCGTCTATTATTCTTACTGCCCGCAGTGGCCGCGCGGCGCTCAGGCACAGGCTTGACCTGCTGGGCTATAAACTAAATAAGGAGGAGCTTGATGCCATATATAAAAGGTTTCTTCTCCTGGCTGATAAAAAGAAAGATGTCAAGGATGAGGACCTTGAGCTGCTTGTTGGCCATAATATCAGGGATGATAAACGTATTAAGCTTCTCTCACTGCAGGTTGTTTGCGGGTCAGGAGTAATTTCCTCCGCTACCGTTCAGCTCAGGCTCAATGATGAGGTAATGACTGCTTCTGCATCAGGAAATGGCCCGGTGGACGCTGCTTTTACTGCAGTAAAACAGCTGGTTAAACGTAAAGTGCGTCTTGAAGAGTTTCTTATCCAGGCTATAACACGTGGTAGTGATGATATAGGAAAAGTGCACGTTCAGGTTGAAAACAGAGGTAAATTATACTATGGTTTCTCAGCCAATACGGATATCATAACAGCTTCAGTAGAGGCTTACCTAGATGCAATTTCAAAATTTGTTAACTGATAGAAAAATTAGATCTTGAAAAAAACTTTATTCGATAAGATATGGGGTTCACATCTGGTCAGGAAGCTGGATGACGGGCCTGATATGATTTATGTTGACAGGATGTATATCCATGAAGTAACAAGCCCTCAGGCATTTGACAGCCTGGCTGCCAGGAACCTGAATGTCTTCAGACCCGGTCAGATAACAGCAACTGCAGATCACAACACACCGACAGTAAATCAACATCTCCCGGTATCAGATAAGCTATCTGCTTTACAGCTGGCAACCCTTGAGGATAACTGTCGCAAGCATAACATAACTCATTTCGGTCTGGGTCATGAATTCAATGGCGTTGTACATGTTATGGGGCCTAAACTTGGAATTACTCAGCCTGGAATGACCATTGTTTGTGGCGATAGCCATACTTCAACCCAGGGAGCTTTTGGAAGCATTGCTTTTGGGATTGGAACAAGTGAGGTTGAAATGGTGTTGGCTACGCAATGTATGATGCAGTCGAGGCCTAAAACTATGCGTATTAATGTAGATGGAAAGTTGGAGAAAGGTGTTACATCAAAAGACATCATACTTTATATAATTGCTCAGATATCTACGGGTGGAGGAACAGGCTATTTTGTTGAGTTTGCCGGAGACACAATAACTGGTCTTTCAATGGAAGGCAGAATGACAGTATGCAATATGAGCATTGAAATGGGAGCAAGAGGTGGCATGATAGCTCCTGATGAGAAAACTTTTAACTATCTGAAGGGCCGTCTTTATGCACCTGAAAGCGCAGCTTTTGAAAGAGACCTGGTCCGTTGGAGGCAATTGTACTCTGATAACGGCGCCACTTTTGATTGCGAGCATTCTTTCAAAGCAGAGGATATCCGGCCGATGATAACATTTGGCACCAATCCCGGAATGGCTGTTCCGGTAGATGCTTCCATACCCTTACTTAATGATGTTGATATAGCTGCCAGGGAATCTTTAAGTAAAGCTCTGACATACATGGACTTTAAGCCAGGAGAGAAGATGTCTGGCAAAAAGATAGACTATGTCTTTGTTGGCAGTTGCACAAACGGGCGTATTGAGGACCTGCGTCTCTTTTCTGAATGTATCAGGGGAAAGAAAAAAGCCCCCGGAGTGACAGCATGGATCGTTCCCGGATCAAAAGCAGTTGAAAGACAGGCCATTGAAGAAGGCATACCGGAAGTGCTTCGTGAAGCCGGGTTTGAACTTCGCCAACCCGGTTGCTCAGCCTGCCTGGCCATGAATGATGATAAAGTACCTGAAGGCAAGTATTGCGTTTCTACCTCAAACAGAAACTTTGAAGGAAGACAGGGTCCGGGATCAAGGACGCTACTTGCCGGACCAGTTGTGGCAGCAGCTGCAGCAATAACGGGATTTGTTCCCGGGGAATCAGAACTATAGTAATAACAGATTAAAATTTGGTATATGCCAGGCGAAAAAATAACTGTAATATCCTCAGAATGTGTTCCTCTGAATGAAGAGAATGTAGATACTGACCAGATAATTCCTGCCCGTTATCTTAAAGCAACTACACGCAAAGATTTCGGTGAAAATCTTTTCAGGGATTGGCGTTTCAAACCAGATAACACTCCGGTTAAAGAATTTGTACTCAACAATCCTGCATACAAAGGGAAGATACTTATTGCCGGCCGGAATTTTGGCTGTGGATCGAGCCGTGAACATGCGGCCTGGGCACTTTACGACTATGGCTTTAAAGTGATTGTCTCGAGCTTCTTTGCTGACATCTTTAAGAACAATGCTCTTAACAACAGGCTTCTGCCGGTCCAGGTGTCGCAGGAATTCCTTGACAGGCTTATAGACACGGTAACTAAAAAGCCTGATTCAATTGTCAGGGTTGACCTTGAGAACCAGGAGATTAAGAATTCTGACAGCGGTGAGTGTGAGTCATTTTCCATTAACGCCTACAAGAAAAACTGCCTGCTTAATGGATATGATGACATAGATTTCCTGGTCAGCCTCAGAGATGAAATAAAAGAATTCGAAATTAAAAAAACACCTCAATGATAGAGATAATGGACTCCACACTGCGTGACGGTGAACAGACCTCGGGTGTGGCATTCAATCCGGTTGAGAAGCTTAATATAGCCAGGCTGCTGCTTGAGGAAGTACTCGTTGACAGGATCGAGGTTGCATCTGCCAGAGTCTCTGAAGGAGAGATGGCAGGAGTGAAAAAGATCACTCAATGGGCTGAAAAAGCCGGAAAACTGGCCCATGTTGAAGTGCTTGGCTTCGTTGACGGTACCAGGTCTGTAGACTGGGTAGTTGAAAGCGGAGCAAAGGTTTTAAACCTGTTATGCAAAGGTTCACTGAGGCATTGCCGGGGGCAGCTCAGAAAAGAGCCCAAAGAGCATGTGGCAGATATTGTTGAGGTTGTTAAATATGCACGTCATAAAGGTATTAAAGTCAACTTCTATCTGGAGGACTGGTCAAATGGAATGATCTCGTCTCATGACTATGTGATAAACCTTATCTGGTCACTGATAGAGCTCAGCCCGGCAAGGATCATGCTGGCAGACACCCTGGGCATCCTCAATCCTGATCAGGTGTACCGCTTTTGTAAAGAAATGGTCAGTACATTTCCTGGCGTGCACTTCGATTTCCATGCTCATAATGATTATGATCTCGCTGTTGGTAATGTCTTCAGTGCTGTGGCTGCCGGAGTAAAAGGAATTCATACTACCGTCAATGGTCTTGGTGAAAGAGCCGGTAACGTTCCGCTCTCAAGCGTGCTTGGAATACTTAACGATCAGCTTAGGGTAGAGAACAGGCTGAACGAGAACAGCCTGACAAAGGTTAGTCGCATTGTAGAGTCCTTCTCAGGCATAAGGATCCCCGCTAATAAACCCCTCATTGGAGAGAATGTCTTTACCCAGACCTGCGGTGTTCATGCTGACGGTGATTCAAAAGATAACCTTTATTATAACGGGTTGCTGCCTGAGCGTTTCGGAAGGGTAAGAAGATATGCCCTGGGAAAGACATCAGGTAAAGCAAATGTCAAAAAAAACCTTGAGGAACTCGGACTCTCTCTTGACCCTGATGATATGATGAAGATTACTGAAAGGGTTATCGAGCTGGGAGACAAAAAGGAGAATGTCACAACAGAAGATCTGCCTTATATCATTGCTGACGTGCTGGGAAACGGAGTAACTGCTCATCCTATTATCATTAAAAACTACTCACTCTCCCTGGCTGCCGGTATGCGGCCTGTAGCAAACATAGCAATTGAAATCTACGGAAAGGTTTACGAGGAGAGTGCCATTGGCGACGGGCAATATGATGCATTCATGAAAGCCTTATGGAGAGTTTATGATTTGCTTAAAAAAGAACATCCTACCCTGATAGATTACAGGGTGACAATACCTCCCGGAGGCAGAACTGACGCTCTTGTTGAAACGGTTATAACATGGAATTACCATGAAAGGGAGTTTAAAACAAAGGGACTTGAGGCTGACCAGACTGAGTCGGCAATAAAAGCCACTCAGAAGATGCTTAACATTATTGAAAATCTTAAATAAATATTTTTATGAATCTGAACATAGCTGTGTTACCTGGTGACGGTATCGGCCCGGAAATAATTGCAGAAGCAAAAAAGTCACTGATTGCTATAGAAAAAAAGTATAATCATACTTTCAATTTTGAATATGGCCTTGTCGGAGCTGCAGCTATAAGAGCGAAAGGAGATCCTTTCCCGGACGAGACATTTCATCTTTGTAAGAGGTCAGAGGCTATACTTTTTGGTGCTATTGGAGATCCTGAGTTCGATAACAATCCCAAAGCAAAGGTAAGACCCGAGCAGGGTCTACTGGCAATGAGAAAGAAACTGGGTTTATATGCTAACATTCGCCCTGTTCAGACATACAAGGCACTTACAGGAAAATCTCCGCTTAAGCCTGAAATTGTTGAAGGTGTTGACTTTGTTGTGATAAGGGAACTTACAGGAGGCCTGTATTTCGGTGAGCCAAAGGGCAGAAGCGAGGACGGACTATCAGCAGTAGATACATGCTCTTACTCGAGGGAAGAAATAGAACGCATACTTCTTTACGGTTTTGAACTTGCAGGTACAAGGAAAAAGCATCTTACAGTGGTTGACAAGGCCAATGTTCTGGAGACCTCAAGACTGTGGCGGCAGACGGCGCAGGAAATGGCTCCCCGGTTTTCGGATATAAGGGTTGATTATATGTTCGTTGACAATGCTGCAATGCAGCTGATCCAGAACCCGGGGCAGTTTGATGTTATGGTGACTGAGAATATGTTCGGTGATATTCTGACCGATGAGGCAAGCGTGATTACCGGTTCCATGGGTATGCTGCCATCGGCTTCAGCCGGAACTCAGACTGCTCTTTTCGAACCTATACATGGTTCATACCCTCAGGCCGCTGGTAAGAGTATCGCCAACCCCATGGCAACAATTCTCTCGGCTGCCATGCTGCTTGACCATAAAGGCCTGCATAATGAGGCGACAGATATCAGGAATGCAGTTGAAGCTGCACTGGAGATGAACATTGTAACAGTGGATATTGATCCTTTATCAAAACGGGGGACATCAGATATAGGCGACTGGATTGCTAAAAAAATAGCATTGTAAGTAAAGTCATTTATTTTCATGAGGTTATTTAATTATTTTTGAGGGACATAGTAATGACCTCATGAAAATTATCTATTTCAATCGCTAAGTAATATAATCTATTCGACCAGAATCATAGGCAGGTTTAACTGATTTGAGACATATGCCACTGAAAGGTGATGAGTTAACTGATGGCTTCACCTGTTTCTCACTTCCTCTTGAGCCGGAAGGGTCTTGGATTAGTGTCCTGGCAGAATACAATCAGCCTCCCACTCTTTTATGAGCTTTTGTATTGTCTATAAATCAAATAATTAATACTTTTAAGAGTCAGTGTTGAGCAAAAAAAATGCCCCCGATAAAGGACGAGGGCGGCCTGAATGTTTTCACAACGGAATAATCCTTATTGTGAATTGC
>CAZGDJ010000114.1:0-9312 GCA_964524635.1 uncultured Rikenella sp.
CATATAGCGCTTATCCTCTTTCCATCCTGAAAATGTTCCCGTCAGTGTTATTGAGATAGCGTTAGGAGCATGCTCCCTGAAGACCCATCCTTCACCGGTCCTGTGAAGCCCGTACCAGTGATGACCATTGGCAAAATCAGTAAGTTTTATGCCCCCTGTAATAAGAGATTCACGATCATGACAATAAGCCAGCCGTGCCTCAATTATACTTTTGAAAGGACTAAGCCATGCATCAATATCATAAAATCTTTTCACTGAGGTATGCCAATCTTTACACTAAGGTACAAAAAATGAACTCTGTTCGCCCCGGTTTATTAAATTTACACCTGCGTTTGTTCATATGGAGGTTCATTACGGATATAATAATCTGCAGCTTAATAAGCCTGTCGTCACCCTCGGGATTTTTGACGGGGTTCATCGTGGTCACAGGATGTTACTAAACCGGGTTATTCAGGAGGCTATTATCAGGGGGTCAGACCCGGTTGCGGTTACCTTTGATCCCCATCCTCGTATTGTTCTGTCAGATGACCCTTCACAACTACGTTTTCTGACCGATATTAATGAGCGTATAACATTGTTTCGGGAAACAGGCATCAGACATCTGGTTATCATTCCTTTTACACTCAGTCTGAGCCGTATGACAGCATCAGAGTTTCTGAAAGAGGTTCTTTGCCGTCATGTTGGAGTCACTCATCTTGTCGCAGGCTTTAATCATCATTTTGGCAGGAAGCATGAAGGTACCTCTGATACTATTCTTGAGTGTTCAAATGAAATGGGATTTACTGTCAGCCGTGAGGAGGCATTCCTGGTCGATGGGGTTGCTGTCAGCTCATCGGTAATAAGACAGAAACTGTCTAACGGAGAAATTGAGCAGGCCTCAGTATTGCTGGGCTATGACTATTTTATAAACGGTAGTGTTGTTTCAGGCAAAAGAATAGGGAGGAATATAGGCTTTCCTACTGCAAATATTGAACCAGCTTTCAGGTACAAACTCGTTCCTGGTGATGGTGTATATGCAGTTGATGCCATTATAGAAGGAGATCCGGCAAAGCATATAGCGATGCTGAATATTGGTACACGACCAACAGTCAGTGGCGGAAGCAAGGTCAGGTCAATAGAGACTCATATTATTGATTTTGAGGGAGATCTATACGGAACTACGGTTAATGTCAGATTTCGTTATCGTCTTCGTGATGAGATGAAGTTTGACAGTGTCGATTCCCTTGTATCACAGCTAAGGCATGATCGTGAAACAACGATCAAACTTCTGGGATCATGAACAAAATGATGTTTAAATAGTTATTTTTGCAGGCCTAAAATATAATAATATGTCATTCATCAACGAAAGTGTTGCTTACAAGGTAAAAGACATCTCACTTGCAGATTTTGGACGCAAAGAGATAGAGATAGCAGAAAAAGAGATGCCGGGACTCCTCTCACTGAGGAAAAAATATTCCGCAGCCAAACCACTTAAAGGGGCCCGTATTACAGGCTCGTTGCATATGACTATTCAGACGGCGGTGCTTATTGAGACTCTGCATGAGCTTGGTGCTGATGTTCGTTGGGCCAGCTGTAATATTTTCTCAACACAAGACCATGCTGCTGCAGCCATTGCGGCCTCCGGTATACCTGTTTTTGCCTGGAAAGGTGAAACACTTGAGGAGTATTGGTGGTGCACTGCTCAGGCACTGGCATTTCAGGGTGGCAAAGGCCCCAACCTTATTGTTGATGATGGTGGTGACGCCTCTTTGCTTGTACATAATGGATTTAAAGCTGAAAAGAACCCGGCATTGCTCGATGCCCAACCCGGCAGCAGGGAAGAAGCTATTGTTCTTGACACATTGAAAAAGATACTCTCTGAAGATCCTCAGCGCTGGCATCGTACTGTAAAGGAGATGAAAGGCATTTCAGAAGAGACTACCACTGGTGTGCACAGACTCTACCAGATGATGGAAGCAGGTGAGCTTCTTGTCCCTGCGATAAATGTGAACGACTCGGTAACAAAGAGCAAGTTTGATAACCTTTATGGTTGCAGGGAGTCACTGGCAGATGGAATCAAGCGGGCCACCGATGTAATGATAGCAGGTAAAGTTGTCGTTGTATGCGGTTATGGTGACGTGGGAAAAGGATCTGCCCGTTCAATGCGCTCCTACGGTGCAAGGGTTATAGTTACCGAGATAGATCCTATCTGTGCACTACAGGCATCGATGGAAGGCTTTGAGGTGAAGACGGTTCAGGATGCATTGCCCGAGGGTAACATCTTTGTTACTGCAACAGGCAACAGAGACATCATCACCATAAATGACATGGAGAAGATGAAAGACCAGGCGATAGTTTGCAATATTGGTCACTTTGATAATGAGATACAGGTAGATGCCCTGAACAGCTACGAAAACATTAAAAGAATCAATATCAAACCTCAGGTTGACAAGTATGTCTTTCCTGATGGTCATTCAATTTTCCTTCTTGCCGAAGGCCGGCTTGTAAATCTTGGCTGCGCTACCGGTCACCCTTCATTCGTGATGAGCAACTCATTCAGCAATCAGACGCTGGCTCAGATAGACTTATGGACCAAACCTTATAAGATTGGTGTTTACAGGCTGCCAAAAGATCTGGATGAGGAGGTTGCACGTCTGCATCTTGATCAGCTTGGCGTTCATCTGACAAAGCTGACCGCTCAACAGGCTGAATATATAAGTGTTCCTGTGGAAGGGCCTTATAAACCTGATCATTACAGGTATTAGAACTTAAATCATTTTTTATTCCAGACACTGAGTATTGCACCTGAGAGGGAGGTGTGGTAGTTTTTCAGGTAATATTGGCCAGGACCTGAAGATGGCATGCCTGTGCTACCCATCAGGTACTCTGTGCTGCATTGTGGGCATACAGCCATAACACCATCAACATTTACAGCAAAACTTGCTGATTTTGTTACGTAGCAGTGCGGACAGGTGCGGTCAAAGGCATAAAATTCAAATCCTTCCAGTCCGGTATTATATATTATGATGCCATTATTATCATAACCTCCTGTGCCATAACCAAGATGATCATGCGAAGCAGTGATTAATGCACTGCTTCCCGGAGTATAATAGAAATCAAAGAACTCAGGGTCAGAGTACAGATTCATTGTAAATCTTATACTGATGTCAGGGATGACATCATTTTTCTCCAGATCACATGATACTGCAAGAAAAGGAGTGATAGCAATGATGAAAAATATAATTAAATTTGAACCTTGCGTTCGCATTATAGTGTTTTTGCAAAAGTAAGATAAAACTTCAACTGCTTTACAGAATTAACGTTATGAAGTATCAAAAAGTATTTTTCAAGTCATTAGTTATTAATTTATTGCTCCTCATTGCAGTGCCATCGTCTACGTGCATGGCTCAGAGAAACGCCGGTCGTCATTATGATAAGGAAGTCTTTGGCAAATCGCGAAAGGGCAAACCTTTTGATGACAAGATTAAAGGGAGGAGCGCTTCTGAAAGGGCAAAAAAGGAACAGGCAAGAAAAGAGTACGCACGGGAAAAAGCAGCTGACAGGACAATGGATAAGCGGCGTGATCGCCACTTTAAGATTCAGAGTTCAGATACGCAGATACGCATGATAAATAACAGGAAGAATACTGAGATGAGGTATAAAGCCAAGCAGCAGAAGCAGAAGAAGGAGCAGACTAAACCTAAAAAGAACAATTATAGAAAACCCAGATAATCATGGATGATAACGGCGGAATAGGAAGTATTATTTTTTACATTATTCTTGCTTTGATTGGTCTGGCAGGGTCATTTAAAGGCAAGAAGAAAAAAACCATAAGGCCCGGTGAATCAAAAAAAATCTTTTCGTGGCCTGACCTGGGTGATAGCACTGAACATTCTTTTCCTGATGTCTTTGATAATGAGACAACATTTACACCTGGTGCTATGCCAAAGGAAGAATCGACACCTGTAAAAACTGCGGCCTATACCTCAAAGCCTAAAGCATTTTCTCCCGGCCCTTACGATGAAGGGAGATATGATGAGCCAATGGCAAAATCTTATTCAGAAGAGGGTAGCTATCGTAATCTGTTGGCTGAAAGGTACTCTGACGAGGGTTCAATGGCAGATGCGCTTGCTTCACAATTTAGCCATGAGGGATCTGTGAAACAGACTATGGCAGATGCATTTTCCTCTGAAGGCGTATCTTCGTTGAGTGAGGCACAATTAAAAATGTCACCCGACAATACCATTTCTGACACTCAAAGCGGGGGTATTTACGGGTACAGTTATAATGCCATTGAAAATGATGCTGATGGTGATGAAAATTTTGACGTCAGGAAGGCAATAATATACTCTGTCATATTAGACAGAAAAGAGTACTCATATTGATAACCTGAATGTTACAAAAGTCTTTGATTTGTTTTTAATTTAGAAAATTCTTATATTTGTTCTTTGAAGAGTTCCGGCAATGCCGGGATTCTTCTTATTTTTTAACCTTTTTATTAAGAAAATATGTCGGATATTGTCTATGTAACTGACGAGGGTCTGCAAAAAATGAAAGAGGAACTCGATCAGCTTCGTAATGTTGAGAGACCGGGTATTTCAAGGCTGATAGCTGATGCCAGGGATAAGGGTGATCTGTCAGAGAATGCAGAGTATGCTGCAGCTAAAGAGGCACAGGGTATGCTTGAGATGAAAATTGCCCGTCTCGAGGATAAGATAGCTCGTTCGCGCGTTATTGACGGTTCAAGAAATGATACATCAACCGTTAAGATTCTTAACAAGGTAAGAATTCGTAATAAATCTAATGGTACAACCATGGAGTACCAGCTGGTACCTGAGAGCGAAGCTAACCTGAAAGAAGGGAAAATCGCTGCCAGCTCACCAATAGCTCAGGGCATTATGGGAAAGAAGGTTGGTGATGTTGTAGACGTTAAGGTGCCTGCAGGAGTGATACCTTTTGAGATCGTAAGCATTTCAATCTGAAAACAATAATATTATGGCTTCAATTTTCACACGGATTATCGAAGGAGAAATTCCATGCTATAAAATCGCTGAGAATGATCGTTTCATCGCATTCCTCGATGTGAGGCCTCTCGCACCGGGGCACACTCTTGTTGTCCCCAAAGCTGAGACAGACTATATATTTGATCTCGATGATAATACAGTGGCTGACATGATGGTTTTTGCGAAGCATATTGCCCTTGCGATGAAGAAGGTCATTGATTGCCGCAGGATAGGTATCGCAGTCCTGGGTCTTGAGGTACCGCATGCTCACATTCACCTTGTCCCCCTGAACAGGGAATCAGACATTCTTTTTTCGAATCCCAGGGTTACGGTATCTGACGAAGAAAATAAAAGACTGGCAAAAGCTATTGGTGAACAGGTAATACTTTAAATTGAAATTCATATAAACAAAAAAGCCTCCTTCAGGAGAGGCTTTTTTATTTCAGATTATTATTTCTTTTTGGCACAGCATGGCGGAGGTGTTCCTTCCTTTGCCTCTCCTGCAGGGACTACACCATCTTTATGTTCACCGCATGTAGCAGATGAGGGGCATTTTGAGCAGTCTTTGCCTTCTTTTGCTTTGCAGGCATCTTTGCATTTGTCAGCAGTAGCGCCGCATGTGTCACATTTACCGTCTTTGTTCTTATCGATAAATTTACATTCGGTCTTTGAATTCTTTTTCTCTTTATCAGTAGCCTGACCATAAACACCGGCAGCCACCACCATCAGTGCTAAAAGTATAAGGCTGCTAATCATCCATTTTCTCATATCTTTCAATAATTGGTTTAATTTTAAAACAACTGCAAATATAATATATGTTTGACATAGCCGCAATGACTCATAATAATTTGTAATTTTATTGTTGATTTCCCGCTGCGAAGTGTCTCATGTTAAGGATATTGTTGATGACTTTGTAAGTCTTTTATTCCCCAGGCTTTGTCTTTCATGCAGAAAATATCTGGTAAGGGGAGAAGAAGTTTTATGCACTGATTGCCTGGTCAGCATGGCTCGCACTGACTATCATCTGAAAAGAAATAATTCTCTTGAAAAGATTTTCTGGGGAAGGTGCATTGTAGAACGGGCTGCTGCGTTCTCTGTATATAACAGAGGGAGCTGCATTCGCAAACTGATCCATAGCTTAAAATATAAAGGCAGGAAGGATATTGGTATTTCGCTTGGAAGACTATATGGTTCTTATCTTTCAGAAAGCGATTTTACGGATGGCATTGATGTCATGGTACCTGTTCCGTTGCATCCCTCAAGGTTAAAGAGAAGAGGATATAACCAGAGTGAATATATTGCACGTGGTCTGTCTGATGTAACCGGTTTGCCATTCTCCTCAGACCTGTTAACAAGGTCCGCAGGAAGTGTCTCACAGACAAAAAGGGGGCGGTTTGAGAGGTGGCAGAATGTTGAGGGTCTGTTTGTCGTTCCGAAACCTGAAAAGATTTCAGGCAGGCATATACTTCTGGTTGATGATGTAATAACTACAGGCTCTACAATGGAGGCATGCGTAAACACTCTCCATGATGCAGCAGAAGTATCGGTGAGTGTTATTGCGCTGGCGGCAGCCCAGAAGCTTAACCTTTAACTCTGTCGCTGTTCTTGCTTATGTATTCCTTCCAGTTCTTAATGCCTTTGGCGGTGGCAGGCTTCCCGATTTGGTAAAAGTGGCATAATGCTGCCCCCAGGGCATCGGTAGCATCAAAAATATGTTTCTCTTCGCTGAATGAAAGTATTGTCTTTAGCATGACGGCTACCTGTTCCTTCGATGCCTGTCCTTGCCCGGTGATTGACATTTTAATAGTCCTGGGTGAGTATTCAAATACAGGAAGACCACGGTAAAGGGCTGCCGCTATAGCAGCACCCTGAGCTCTTCCCAGTTTAAGCATACTCTGGACATTCTTCCCGAAGAATGGTGCCTCAATAGCCAGCTCGTCAGGATGAAACCTGTCAATGAGAGCAAGCGTATCTTCAAAAATTATCTTAATCTTCTGGTAGTGATCTTCCTTCCTTCTCAGGTCAATTATACCCAGTGTAATAATAGAAGGCTTTCTGCCCTTTACATTAATCAGTCCATACCCTGTTATAGTTGTGCCAGGATCAATGCCCAGTATAATCCTTTCATGAGCAGTATCTGTCACTTTTTGAATGCTTTCGGCGAACTAAGGAACAGATCAGATGGTCGTTCCCTGTTCTCGTGAAAAACTTTTGTTTTATGGAATGGTGATTCTGAGGCTGATTTGGTAATGGTAAGAAAAGCCAGGGCAGCTTTGAGTGAATGCTCTTCAGTGTCACCGAAGTCATGCATAATATCATCCGTTGCCAGGATATCAGGGACCATTCCGGCATAAAAGCCGCCATAGTTGAGTGAATTGGTATATTCAAACGAGATAGGGGCAAAGACGTATGTCATGTCTGTCTCAGTATTAGCATCAAACGGAAAGCCAAACAGGTTCATTCCGCATGGTTTGCCGTGAGTAGTGTCTCCAACAATACATACGTTGATATAAGGTTTGAGGCTGTTAATGACCACTTCGCTGGCAGAAGCGCTGCTTCGCGTGGTTATGAACACAACCCTGTCAAGACCAAGTGGGTTATCTGTCGGGGTGAATTTGTAAGTTTCATTCCAGTCAGCGGCTACATAGGCATTATACTTAAGATTATAACACACTTTTGTCGTATCGGCTTTATTCATACAGAGGCTTGCCAGCTGGTTAGCAACATTCATATATCCTCCGCCGTTATAGCGCAGGTCAATTATCAGATCAGTTGCACCTTTGGCTGTAAAATCAGCAAAAGCAGTATTAAGTTCTCCTTCTGAGGGTTCAAGGAAGCTCTCAAAACACAGGTACGCTATTTTCTGGCCTTCAATATCAAACACAGTGTCAGCCAGTACGGTGTTAACAGTGAAAGATGCTTTGGTAGATGTTAATGATACCTCCGCGCCATCAGGATCTTCAAACAGGAAAGTATTGGTTATTCCTGCTTCGCTGAGCCCCATAAGCGCATTATATGCTGCACCGTCTTTTGCAATGAAGATAGGTGCTATGGCTGTGTTATTTATTTTTTTAACTATCCATCCTCTTCTGACGCCATCAGCCCACAGATCAGAGTTTTCGTAGATCATGGCTATCCTGACAACATCATTTGTATCAAGTGCCATGCTTATTCCATGCCCCACGAATTCACCTGACATTGAAGCAATAAAATCCTGATAGTCTGCAACAAAGCTCCATTTATCCTTATCTTTATACCTCATGGCCTCAAGCAAATCAGCCGGATTATCATAATCAGCCTTAACAATGCCGTTGGGGATATTATTTTTCCACAGATAAATATAGTCCATAAGCTGGTAAAGACCATCACGGGCAAGTATATCATCACCTGGACCCGGATCAGGGGTCTTCTTGCATCCGTATAAGGCTACTGCTATTAAAGCAACTATAAGGAAGAATCTTTTCATCTCTATAAATTTTGTGTACAAAGATAACTAAAAATGAACCCCGATATTATGCCCGGGTGATTGGTTTGTTTTGTAACAGGACACTGCCAATAATAAGGAATAATCCCACGATTGTAGTATAAAATATTGGCTCCCTGATGATTAAATGCAGTAGAATAAGTGAAATAAACGGAGCGAAATAAACCATATTGCTTATCCTGTCAGAGGTAGGAGATAGTTGAAGTGCCCTGAGCCAGAGCCAGAAGGTAATCCCCATTTCGAAAATTCCACAGTAAACTGCTGCTATTGAACCTTTTATTGTGACCTGTTCATTGAAGGTGCCGGTGAGAGCCATGATAATAACCATATAAACTGAACCAAAGATGAAGTTGGTAAGCAGCTTTATCGCCTCATCACGGGTATCACGTACATTGAGTATAAAATAGAGAGCCCACAGGACACTGCTTATAAGGCCCAGTATTACACCTGTGGTATCAGATCTCCCCGGGTGAAACGGATCGCCCTGTGAGGCAATGATATATACGCCTGCCAGGCTGATAAAGAGAGCAACAAAACTTCTTACCGGTATCTGCTGATGCAAAAGGGGTATGGAAAGGAATACAAGTATTATAGGCCATATCATATTTACCGGTTGTGCCACCTGACCGGGGAGACGACTATAGGCACTCAGCAAAATCAGATAATAAATGACCGGGTTTAAAAGACCAAGAAGGGCTGACCACAATATCTCTTTACGGCTCATCTTTCGCATCAGGATGAGCTTACCTGAAAGCAGTACTACGAAGAACAAAACAAAAGTTGAAACGAGCGTGGCAATGCCAAGCATCATAATGATGCTGAGCTCTGACAGCGCTATCTTGAATG
>CAZGDJ010000115.1:0-9254 GCA_964524635.1 uncultured Rikenella sp.
GTGTAATTAAAATACCGCTATGGATCTGTTCTTTGTCAACCCGCGTATGGGAATGTCCGCCTATGATGAGATCAAGACCTGCCGGCATGGTCTCTGCCAGTTTTACATCCTCCTCAAACCCGATGTGAGTAAGTGCTATGAATATGTCGCTGCTGTCCTTCAGCCAGAGATACTCGCGTGCCGTTTCAAGCGGATAACGGTAAGTGAATCCTTTTGCATTGTCAGGATGGGTATCAGGGATGCCGCTCTCACTGACCTGCAACAACCCCATGAAAGCAAGCTTTAATCCGTTGGTCAGGGTGAATATTTTATATGGAGTTACCCTGACGCTGAGCCGTGGATCTACTGAAAGATTTGCGCAAATAAAACTGAATTTTGCTTTTTGGGTCAGGTTGGCAAATCCACCGGGGCGGGAATCAAATTCATGGTTCCCCACTGCGCTAAGGTCAAAACCTGTTGCATTCATCAGTTCGATCACCGGCAATCCTTTCTCAGGAAACTGGTCATTCACCGGATCTCCCGTCTGATTGTCTCCGGCAGAGACCAAAATCATATCGGGATATATCGTTCTCAGGCTATCGACGATGTATGCAAACTTTGGAAAATTATCGACAGCTGCATGCATATCGTTTACCGCAAGGATCACAGCACTACGATCCTGAGGCAAAGTGCGGCTGGAATGCCTCGTGTTGCTGCAGGCAGCAATAAGTCCTGCGGCCAGTACCAGGTAGACCAGTTTCAGCGATGAAGCTTTTCTTCTGCGATTTGATCTTAAAAAAAGAGCATTCCCGTCAGTCAACTCACCGTCCGGAGCAACACTGTTGCCGAAACGGTCTTCAACATCAGGAAGGCGTTTAGTCATTTTTCGACCTGAGACTGTATAATACAGGAGAATTGCATCTTTTACCCTTGCACCGTAGTGAAGCTCAAGCAGGGAATCGTTTACCGTAATTTTCATTAATCTTAATCTTCAGATATAGAATAATACTGCGGGAAAAAATTCAATTCCGTAAAATACTAAAAAATAAAATCAAAGCTGCAAAGACCTGATGCCTGAAGCGACTAATCCGGAAGATAGTCTTTTTGGATCAAAAAGAGAGGGCCGGGTTCCTGAAAACACCCGGCCCTGCCATCATGATGATATTGAGCCTTTTCTGTCAGTTCATGATTGCATTGCTCTTGCTGTCACTCTCTACCTCCACCTTGCGGTCAAGCTTTTTAACATTCCTGCCCTTGTTGAATTTATACGAATATGAGAACTGGAAAAAATTTGAAGCATCAAATTTTATGACATTTGTGGAGCTGAACGCAGGAGTTTCGGTTTCAGTCCTGTTTAATTTTACCTGAGTTGATAATGGCAGGACCCAGACAACGCCAAAATTGTGGTTCTTTATCTGTGCCTGAACACCGGGGCCATAAAAAGGATGGTTGTATGTTTTGGATTGTGCATTAATATTAACTCCGTCATAGTTAAAGAAAACAAATGCCGTTGTGTTCTTATTCTTTCCAAAGCTATAATAGGCTGCGCCGGTCATGCTCCATGAAAAGTAATCCCTTGATGGTATAGTAACTGTCGTCCCGGTGTATTCATTAATATGACCTTTAAAAATACGGGCGTTGAAATTTATATACCAGAGTGTGGCATTAATACCGCCCCCCAACTCAGAGCCGTTAAGCAGGTTATATGGCTTAGTAAAAGTGGTTATCGTATTGTCAACCGGTGAATTGATAACCCTGTATTCACTTCCTACCCTGTCAGAAAAATATTCATTATAAATATAAGGTGAGAAATAGTTACTCCCAAAATTCCAGGTATAGGTAAGCTGCATGCGGTCACGATAGTCAGGCTTCAGATCGGGGTTGCCCTGGGAGATGTTATAATTCTGGTCTGTCCTGAAATATGGATTCATGTCATATATCCCGGGCCTGTTGATCCTCCTGTTATAGGTAAACTTCAGGTTATGCGATGCAGAGAATTTGTACTGCAGATTCACTGAAGGAAGAAGACATGTATAGTCCGGATCAGTCACAGAGTCAGCTTTGATGTGGCTGTTTTCGACTCTCAGCATTGCCTGAATTCCGATCTTTTTCATATTATAGGTAATACCGCCGTACACTGAATTCCTGAACTCACCATATTCAAACAGGTTGTCAGCCTGAACATCATCGATCGTAAAATCATAACTCATCTGCTGGTAATACAGCTGATACCCCGTTTCAATTTTTGCAGACATGCCAAGCGGCTGGACATAATTCAGCTTGGCAGAATAATAATTTCTTTTATTCAGATTGTCTTCGTACCGGACATAGGTGTCAAGTATCGTTCCTGAATTATAGGGGTACCGGGTATTCGTATAATTATTATCCTCGTTTGATTCAAATAAATATAAAGTGTTCTCAGCCGTGAATTCCTGCACCGGGTTTTTAAATGTCTTTTTATAGAACAGAGATGCCGAAGACTCACCACTTTTGTACCCGTTATATGTCAGTGACGAAATCATGTTCAGCGGATTCTCATTTTTATAAAGGAAAGACTCACTCAACAGATCTATGTCCTGATTTATAGGCTTGTAGCTGACATTTAAGCTCAGGCTGTTTTTATCATTGATGTAATAATCAAATCCACTGTTAATTGTCGACATTGTTACCTTAATGCCTCCGTTCCCCGAAAGACTGATAGTTGAATCGATTGCTGAGAAACGGTTTTCATTTGTCTGGCCTATATCAAGACTCTGTGTGACATTAAGGGCCGTTACATAAAATGTTATTTTGCCGAGTGAATAATCAAGACTGCCTGTTACCTGGCTGGTTACCTTGTTAAAGGGTTTAAAATTGACACCAATATTGCCATTTATTCCATACCTGGCTTCCTTCTTAAGGATAATGCTTAATACGCCATCGATATTGCCCTCATATTTACCGGATGGATTACTGATAATCTCAATAGTTTCAATATCTGAAGGAAGAAGCCTCGCAAGGTATTCCTTGTCGCGCTGCCTTCCGTCAACCTGTATTATAAAATTACTGCTGCCGTTAAGCGTTACATTGTTCTGGTAATCGACATTGACCTGAGGAATTCTCTTCAGCAGCTCATAACCGTTGGTTACTGTTTTGGATACCACTTCAGGAATGGCATAACTGGTCCTGTCAACCATCTCCTTTCCCTTAAGACGTTCGCCTACAACGGTAATTTCACTTAAGCTTGCGGTTGTCTCACTCAGAAATATTGTGTCAACCGGAACTTCTTCAATGCCCTCATTAACGACAACACTTTTCCCGGTGGTTTTTAATCCCACAAAACTTACCCTGAGAAAATAGTTGCCGGGCTTTACCTTTTCAAGAATATAGCCTCCGTCGGTTAATGTAATAACCCCGGTAATCATAGATGAATCAGGAAGCTGAACCAACCCTACTGTAGCAAACGATACCGGTGATTTATCCTTTTCAAGGCACACTTTTCCACTTATGTTCTGTGCCTGGGTAATAACTGAAACTAAAAGAAGCAGACAGATTAAATATTTTTTCATTTTTAAAATAATCAATTCTTTATAACGAAACAACTTTTGATTCACCTTTAATATCAAGGGGTATCTGCATATTAAAGCCCGGACCGCTGACCCCAAGGTTCCCTGAGATTTGTGTTTTCCCCTTACTTTCAACTACTAAGCCTGACCGGACATCAATAACCATGTCTGACCTTGTCAGTCCCTTAAGATCACCATACGTAACTGTGGCAGGTCCTGACTTAATAGGTTCAGCATTTACTGCTGCCTGAATAACTGATTCGGCTGTTATATCAGCATAATTGTCCTTTATCCCATCCAGATGATAAGTGGTAATTATGTCAAGCATCATGCCGCCTGAGTTCATCTTTTGTGTCACACTCCAGTCGTCGCCCTTGGAAACCTGTTTGCCCGGCAGACAGTATGTAAACATTTCGATCATCGTTTTCAGATCATTCTCGCCTACCATATTAACTGCCTGTTGCTTAACAGCTTCTGCTGTAGGGCCTGTAAGGGTTATTGAGCTCGTGTCCTTCAGAATGATGTCTGACAGCATCTTCAGGTTCACAATCTCAAATGGTCTGCCTGTAAAATCCATCTTTACATAAAGCGCATTTTTACTTAACCTGTTCTGAAAGAAGGATAACACACCTGATGTCTCGGCTGATTTGATATCACCTTCAACTGCCGAGTTGATACTGACCATCTTCCCCATTGCATTTGAGTTGGAGACCAGAGTGTCAAAACGTACTTCTGTGATCATAAAGTCGGGCGTACTATCAATCATTTTCAGCGAAACCGTATAAATGACGTTTGATTCTGTGGTTTGCTGCACCCCGTTCATTGTCTGGGTAACAGTCTGCTCTGAAACAGACTTTAGCCTGTATACCTTATTTTTCTCAAGGTTAAGTTTAAGATCTGCAGTGTTTTGTGCCGTGACAGAAGCACATAACATAATTGTGACAAGCATAAAAAGGAATCTGTTCATGATACTGGTTTTAAAGGATTTAATGATTCAGGTGCAAAGATAAAACCATACCATGGTTTTGAATTTACCATATCGGTAAACGGAGGTTTTAGTCTGGTGAATCACAGATTTGCCCGGAATAATAAGTTCCCTGGCCTTTCGGACCAACACAAAACCGGAGATTATTTGCCTGTGGCTGTCCGGGATTGAGTAATAAATGAATCCGGCAATGACATTTTATAGACAGATTCACGCAGAAACAGGCCAAACGACTCAACATCTGTGAACTGTTCCTGTTCCTGAACAGTAATAATATTACCAAAAGCAAGTCTGTGAACACGCTTCCGTTTGTTGAAAAGCTCCGCCGGCAGTCTTAACAAGCGTATCCTCCAGCTTATCAAACCCAGGAAATAAAAAAATCCGGAGTTTGTATCAAAAAATCTGACCGGCAGTATCGGGACTTTCGCTGCCTTGATAACCCTGAGGATGCTTGTCTGCCATTGACGGTCCCTGATACGTAACTCCTTAAGGCTGAAATCCGAAACTGCTCCTGAAGGAAAAAAACCGACAGGATGACCGCTTTCCAGCCATTTTACCGTCTCACGGATGCCATGAATACTTTTAGCAGTAATACTTTTATTCTTGTTTGTTTTTGGTGTTACGACGATGAAGTTCTCCTCCATGGTTTTGACAAGACCTATTGTCTCGTTTACCATAAGTTTATAATCATGACGTAGTCCGGCAATCATATCCACCAGAATGATACCGTCCAGACCGCCATAAGGATGATTTGATATAGTAATAAAGGCACCCCGGGGTAATTGTGACAATCGCTCAGAATTGCTTATAACATATTTCACCTGCAAATCATTAAGCAATCTTGAGGCAAACTCTGATCCATGGTATGCCCCTGAATTATTGTACACCTGATGAACTTTGTCGACAGAGAAAACTCTCATCAGGTAGCGAGCCAGCCGGTTACCCCTTTTTCCTTTGAAAACAGGAGAAAATCTTTCAAAGTCTTTTTCGTCAATTATTTTCATCTCTGATTTCAAATTTATGCATATTTTTCAGTCAGGCTCTTTTGGCTTCTGAAGAGAGAAGGTGCCATTGTTATTGAACCTATTATCTTTTATCTTTGTTTATAATAAAAAGCTTCATGGATCCTTTTTCAGAATTCCGGCTTTGGTATAATATGTGGCTCAGCACTGATCCCCCCGAGCCTTCGGCGATGACATTGTCAACTGCAGAAGCCGATGGGATAGTATCATCACGTATTGTGCTTCTCAGGGACTATGATGAGCATGGTTTTGTTTTCTTCACTAATTACAACAGCAAAAAAGGCACACAGATACAATCCAATCCCAATGCCGCACTATTGTTCTGGTGGCAACCGGCATCCCGGCAGGTCCGCATTGAAGGTGTCATTGAAAAAATAACCAGGGAACAATCCGAAAAATACTTTCATGCACGCGCACGTGAAAACCAGATAGGTGCCTGGGCATCTCTTCAGAGCAGCAAAATACCTGACAGAGACTACCTCCTTAAAAAATTCGATCAGTACGTTGACAGATTCGCTGACAGGGAGGTTGATATTCCTCCTTACTGGGGCGGATACCGCCTCATTCCCCGATGGTTTGAATTCTGGACTGCAGGGCGGCATCGTCTTAATGAACGCGTATCATACAGGCTTGCCGGCGAGAAATGGATTAAGGAAATCCTCGCTCCCTGAGTCTCTCGTTTTGTTTTACTAATCCTAATGACTTAACTTTACTCTTTCCATCAAATCAACCTGTATATGAAATTTCTGTCCTTGCTGTTTACTGCTTTTTGTCTGCAACTTGATATTATATCGGCTCCAAGAATCACCTAGAAATATGGCGGCATCAAAACGGATTACGTGTTTTAAAATCAAAGAAACCGGAGTAGTATTGTTTAATCAAATGAAAAAATGAAGACATATTATATCTTTGTCATGATCCTTGCAACTGCATGTTCGGGCCGGGGTGGTAACGTTATGACGGAGAAATACAAAGCTGAGATATTTCAGACTGAAGCTGATTTTGCAGAAATGGCAGAAGAACAGGGCATTGCTTCGGCTTTCTGCTTTTATGCTGATAATAATGCCGTCATAAGCCGTGGTGGCGAACTGATCCGGGGCAAAGAAGCCATTAAAATTTACTATGAAACAAAACTGGCGCCAGGTACCGAGCTGGAGTGGAAGCCTGACTTTGCTGAAGTCTCAGAAGATCTTGGTTATACTTACGGAAAGTATACTCACAGGCTGGCAGATAGCACTGGCACTGTAATAGAATCACACGGTATCTTTCACACAGTCTGGAAAAGACAGAAAGACGGCAGCTGGAGGTTTGTATGGGATTGAAAGGGGGCTTCAACCGCAATCTTATGGGCCTGAAGGACATTTGTCTTGCCGTAATCTTTTTATCGTTCACCGTAACCATTGAAGCACAGGCTGCTGATTATAAATCAACATTCGTCTCACATGCATCCAAAGATCCGGATGGACGGTGGACGGAATGGACTGACTGGGTTGATAATAATTCTTTTTTTGAGATAGATCAGGACGATGACTTTATTACAGTCAGTTATGCTCAGGGCGAAAAAATTTACCTCATACAGTCAGCAGAAGAATTTGAAGATGAAGATGGAGACCTCCAGGTCGTTTATAAATGTGTCGACGAGGACTTCAACGACGTTACCATTACACTCGTTGAGAGAAATTCGCTGGAAGAAGAGAGAACTGAGATATATGTTGATACCGGAAGTGAATCAACTGCTTATATAATTGAGCCAAAAAAAGAATGAACTATCTGCTCAGATAGAAACCCTCCTGTCTTATTTCTTCTGAATCGAATAGAGATATTTTATCTCTTCTTTCCATAGTGTCTCTTCTGGAGTCTCTAATATCAATGGTATGTCATCAAAGCGGGGGTCATTCATTATTAGACCAAAAACCACGTCTCCCAGCTCTCCCTGATGCAGGTTATCATGCCTGTCAACCCGGGAACCTAGAACTTTTTTTGACTCATTCAGATGCATCCCTTTCAGGTATTTAAATCCGATAATCCTGTCGAATTCTGCAAAGACCTTTTCAAATCCTTCTGCGGTTGACAGATCATAACCGGAGGTAAATGCATGGCATGTGTCAATGCACACCCCCGCCCTGCTCTTGTCTGTAATCCTGTCAATTATGTATTTCAGATGTTCAAATTTATAGCCCAGGTTGCTCCCCTGCCCTGCGGTGTTTTCAATTACTGCTATAACGCCCTTTGTTTTTGATAATGCGATGTTAACCGATTCAGCAATAAGGTCAAGGCTCTCTTCCTCGGATATTCTTCCAAGGTGGCTTCCGGGGTGAAAATTTAACCTGTCAAGTCCAAGCTGCTCACATCTGATCATTTCATCAATAAATGATGAACGCGATTTTTCCAGAGCCTCAGGATCAGGGTTCCCAAGGTTGATAAGGTAGCTGTCATGTGGGAGTATCTGATATGGTTTGTAACCAAATTTATCACAATTGTTTCTGAATGCATCAATACTTTTTTGCGTTAGCGGAGGGGAGCTCCACTGACGCTGGTTTTTTGTAAAAAAGGCAAATGCCCTGGCTCCTATTTCGTTTGCATTTACAGGAGCGTTCTCAACGCCCCCTGATGCACTAATATGTGCGCCTACGTATTTCATTTTATAATTTCTCAGATGTGAAATTAAAATATAACAAAAAATGTTTCTGATCGTTCAGTTGAAACACTAATAGCAGCTGCTTCCGTCCCAGCAATGTGTACAAAGTTTTTCTTTCGGCAGACCGATAGCATTTATAAGATCATCAAGCCTCTGATATAACAGAGAGTCCATCCCGATTGTTCTGGCAATTTCCTGTACCATTTTGCGATGCTTATCAGAATCCGGATCAATGTAATCCTCAACATTCTTTTCGTCTCCTTCAAGCTTTGCAATAGCCTTGCGCGCCGCCAGTTCCATTGTTGAGCGTGACTGCGAGAAATTAAGAAACTGGCACGGGAAGAGCAATGGCGGACAGGCTATGCGCATATGTAGCTCTGCTGCACCTGCCTCACGAAGATCTCTTGTGTTATCCTTTAGTTGTGTTCCCCGCACAATGCTGTCATCAAGGAAGACAATTTTTTTCCCTTTTGTCAGTGCCTTATTGGGTATAAGTTTCATCTTAGCTACAAGATCTCTTTGTTCCTGTCGCTGCGGCATGAAGCTCCGCGGCCAGGTAGGAGTATATTTTGAGAAAGATCTCATGTAGGGAAGGCGTTTTTCGTTTGCATACCCGATAGCATGTCCCACCCCTGAGTCAGGCACACCGCAGGCAAAGTCTGCATTTACATCATCACGCCGTGCCAAAGCAGCTCCGCACTTATAGCGCACCTCTTCTACGTTTCTTCCTTCATATTCCGACGTGGGAAAACCATAATAGACCCACAAAAAAGCACAAATCTGCATCTTTGATCCAGGAGCTTTAAGTCTTGTAAATCCGTTGGAACGTATATGTACAATCTCACCGGGCCCCATGAAATACTCTGTTTCAAATCCAGTGTTAGGAAAAGAGCTTGTCTCAGAGGCAACTACCCTGGCGCCATCTTTTTTACCTATGACAACAGGTGTTCTGCCCAGTCTGTCGCGGGCAGCAATAATGCCATCTGGAGTAAGTATCAACAAAGAACATGACCCCTGAACCTTTTTAAATACATTATTTATTCCTTCTACAAATGAATCTCCTTCGCATATCAGGTTGGCAACCA
>CAZGDJ010000116.1:0-9197 GCA_964524635.1 uncultured Rikenella sp.
TCATCGCGGCTGAAGCCGAAAGTCATCTGGGTAAGATCGTTTGTTCCGAATGAGAAGAACTCAGCTGTCTTGGCCATACGGTCAGCCAGAAGAGTGGCACGCGGAATTTCGATCATAGTTCCGTATTTGTAGTCGATCTTATCAAAAGAATACTTTTTACATACTTCTGAATAGACCCTGTCAACAATCTTCTTGGTGAAATCGAGTTCTGATACATCGCATGTAACAGGAACCATGATTTCAGGATGAGGTTCTTTACCTTCCTTGATCAGTTCGGCAGTTGCCTCAAACACTGCGCGTACCTGCATCTCGCTGACTTCAGGATAAGTAACACCAAGGCGAACGCCACGATGCCCCATCATCGGGTTGGATTCATGAAGTGCTTCACCACGTTTTGCAATTGCTTCAGCTGTAATTCCAAGTGCTTTTGCAAGCTCAGCCTGTTTTTCAGCACCCTGAGGAACAAACTCATGGAGTGGTGGGTCAAGCAGACGGAAAGTCACAGGGAGGCCGTTCATAGCTTCCATAGTATCTTTCATGTCTTTCTTGACATAAGGGAACATTTCATCAAGAGCTACCCTGCGTTCTTTTTCGCCCTCGCTGAGAATCATCTTACGAAGCAGAAAGAGAGGCTTTTCTGCACCTTTACCGTAGAACATATGCTCTGTACGGAAAAGACCGATACCTTCAGCTCCAAATTCGCGTGCTGCCTTTGCATCTTCGGGAGTATCTGCATTAGTGCGTACACCCATGGTGCGGCATTTGTCAACAATCTGCATGAACTTCTGGAACCTTGGGTTTTCAGTTGCATCCATAAGCTTAAGAGCACCTAAATATGCATTTCCTCTTGTACCGTTCAGGGTAAGTACATCACCTTCTTTGAAAGAAATATCGGTACCTGTCAATTTTGCTTTTTTACCTGCAACATCAACATGGAGGGCACCTGCACCAACGATGCAGCATTTTCCCCATCCGCGTGCTACGAGAGCAGCATGTGAGGTCATACCACCACGTGCAGTGAGAATACCTTCAGCAGCACGCATACCTTCAACATCTTCAGGGTTAGTTTCTTCGCGTACGAGAATCACCTTTTCACCTCTGCGGAACCATGCAACAGCATCTTCAGCAGTAAAGACAACCTTACCTACTGCAGCACCGGGTCCAGCCGGAAGACCTTTGACAAACGGTTTCACAGTTTTTTCAACAGCCGGGTCGCAAATAGGATGGAGGAGTTCATCAAGCTGGGCAGGATCAACCCTGAGAACAGCTTTTCTCTCATCGATAAGGCCTTCCGAAAGCATATCCATCGCCATATTGAGAGCGGCGGTACCGGTACGCTTACCAACGCGGCATTGAAGCATGTAAAGAACGCCTTCCTGGATTGTGAACTCAATATCGAGCATATCATGATAATTCTTTTCGAGGATATCACGGATGTCGCTGAGTTCCTTGTATGTGCCAGGCATAGCTTCCTGCATTGAGTGCAGGTGTTTATTCTGCTCATTCTTGGTAGCGTCGTTAAGTGGGTTCGGAGTGCGGATTCCTGCAACAACATCTTCTCCCTGAGCATTGATGAGCCATTCACCATAGAACTGGTTCTCGCCTGTTGCAGGGTTCCGTGTAAATGCAACACCTGTAGCTGAAGAATCTCCCATGTTACCAAATACCATTGCCTGAACGTTAACTGCGGTACCCCATGCATCAGGAATTCCCTCAATCCTGCGATAAGAAATAGCCTTCTTTCCGTTCCAGCTTTTAAATACTGCCTTTATTCCACCTTCGAGCTGCAGACGCGCATCATCAGGGAATTCACTTCCAAGTGATTTTTTGACCTGTTTCTTAAATTCTTCAGCAAGAGACTTAAGGTCATCTGCTGAGAGGTCAGTATCTGATTTGTATCCTTTGCTGTGTTTGTAACCGTCAAGCATTTCATCGAGTTGTTTACGGATGCCTTTACCGTCAGCAGGCTCAATGCCTTCAGCTTTCTCCATAACGACATCAGCGTACATCATGATGAGACGACGATAGGAATCCCATACGAAGCGTGGATTATTGGTTTTCTTGATCAGACCTGGAATAGTGGCTGAACATAGTCCTACGTTAAGAACTGTATCCATCATACCAGGCATGGAGCTGCGGGCTCCTGAACGACATGAAACAAGAAGAGCATTGTCCTTATCGCCATATTTCATTCCCATGGCGGTTTCTGCTTTTTTCATTGCGTCCCATACATCAGGCATAAGCTCTGAAGGCAGCTGGCAGTTGTTTTCATAATACTCAGTACACACATCTGTGGTTATTGTAAAACCTGCAGGTACCGGAAGACCAAGAAGACACATTTCAGCCAGGTTAGCACCCTTTCCACCGAGCAGATTCTTCATATCTGCCTTACCTTCAGCGCTTTTATTTCCGAAGGTGTAAACACGTTTGATTTTTGACATAGTTAATCTATTTACGATGATTATTAGCAATTTTTTCGAGACGCAAAATTAATATAAAAAAGACAATCCTGAAATAGCTTTATAAATACAATAATGAAAGTAAAAAACTCTTACTTTATTCGTCACGATGGACTCGATCAGGGGTGAATGCAGGAAGACATATTGCAACATATTGAGCACCTTCCGGATAGGGAGTGCTGTATCTGACCCACGCACCGGGCGGTGCGTAAATAGCCTGCCCGGGTCCTGCTTCAGTTACAGAGTCTTTCCCTTCAGCCACCAGTCTTCCACTGAGGACAATAGAATACTCAATAAAATCAGGTGTCTGGCCGGGTTCAATCCAACCTGACGGAGATGTCATTATTGCAACACTTACATCCTTCGACGATGTATTTACAGCACCTATGTACTCATCAATTATCTTTTCCAGGTTGCCGGCTGCTTTAATCCTTGTTGGTGATGATATTAGTTTTGCCATGGCTGTTTATTTATTTTTTTCTGACGACTCAGATCTGGGATGAAACATAATGAGAGTATCCCTGAGATAGCTGCGGTCTATGTGAGTGTAAATTTCTGTTGTGGTAATAGACTCATGTCCCAGCATTTCCTGTACTGCCCTCAGGTCAGCTCCACCCTCAACAAGATGAGTGGCAAATGAGTGTCTGAATGTATGAGGACTGATTTTTTTTCGTATACCGGCACTGATTGCCAGATCCTTGATAATGGTGAATACCATAACCCTGGTCAGGCGTTTCCCGCGCCTGTTGAGAAACAGGATGTTCTCATCAATTATGGTAGTAATCGTTCTTCTCTTTTCAAGATAATGGTCTATCTCCCTGAGAGCAACAGATCCGATAGGAACTAAACGTTGTTTGTTGCCTTTCCCTGTCACTGTTACAAACCCGTCACTGCGATGAATATCAGTAAGTTTCATGCTGACAAGTTCAGATACCCGGAGTCCGCAGCTATACATAGTCTCTATCATTGCCCTGTTTCTATGCCCCTCAGGTTTACTTAGGTCAACAGCCCCGACAAGGTCATCGATCTCCTTAATTGTAAGAACCTCAGGAAGCTTAAGACCCAGTTTTGGGGATTCAAGCAAAGAAGTTGGATTGTCAGTAATAACTCCTTCCAGAAGAAGAAACTTATAAAAAGCTCTGATGCCGGAAATCATCCTTGCCTGAGTTCTGGCTGAGTCGCATTCCAGCGCTTCAGCAGCTATGAACTCACTTAAGTCAGAATAAGATATATCGCAAGGTCCGGTTTCGGGTTTCAGTGAAATAATATATGAACTGAGCTTTGAAAAATCATTCATGTATGCATCAACGCTGTTTAAAGAAAGCGATTTTTCAATTTTCAGATAGTTTCTGAAATCTCTTTCTGCTTCCTTCCATGTTAATGACATAATTTCTTTCCTTTTCAGATGTGCAATGAATTTCGATTCCGGTGAAATTTTTAATTTGTATAGACTAACCCGGGTCTGAACAAAGTTATATCATAAACCATAACTGTCAATATTCCGGTCATTTCTTTATTTTTGCATATTATGACGAAATATGAAATTCACTGACTGAGGGAATGAATATACAGATAATCAACGGACCTAATTTGAATCTGCTTGGCACCCGTGAACCGGGTGTTTACGGCAATATGAGCTTTGAGAACTACCTGAGTGAGCTGAAATCCATTTTACCGGAAGCCAGCTTTGATTATTTCCAGTCAAATATTGAAGGTGAAATAATAAATATAATTCATTCTGCCGGTTCATCAAAGGATGCTATTATTCTTAACCCGGGAGGCTATACGCACACTTCTGTGGCTATTGCCGATGCAATTGCTTCTATAAAAATCCCGGTAATAGAGGTCCATATCTCTAACCTGCTTTCCAGGGAGGAATTTCGTCATACCAGTATAACAGGGAAGTACTGCAGGGGTACAATTATCGCCTGGCAGCCCTGGCTCTACTTCAGATAAATAGATAAAACAATATATGGGACTGATCCTTAACAGAAAAAGAACAAAAATAGTTGCAACAATCTCAGATAAGAATTGTGAGCCTGATTTTCTTCGAAGTCTTTATGAAGCAGGGATGGATGTAGTGAGGATCAACTCAGCTCATCTGACTCCGGAAGGAGTAATGAAAATTGTCGGCAATGTGCGTGCCGTGTCCGATAAAATTGCCCTCCTGCTTGATACCAAAGGGCCTGAAATAAGAACCACTGTCTGTGATGAACCTGTTAATTTTCTGAAAGGAGAAATGGTCACTATTGCAGGCAATGTTAACGAAAAAACGACTTCTTCTGTCATAAATGTAAACTATGAGGAGATAGCGAAAGTTGTTCCGGCTGGCTCGTGCATTCTTATTGATGATGGAGAGCTTGAGATAAAGATTACGGGAAGAAGGGGTGAAATGCTTGAGGGCAGGATAGAAAATGATGGTACGCTGGGATCCAGAAAGACAGTAAACATCCCACAGGTAAGAATTAACCTTCCTTCAGTCAGCGAGAGAGACAAAACATTTATTGATCTGGCCATCAAACTCGATATTGAGTTCATTGCACATTCTTTTGTCAGAAGCAAGAAAGACGTAATGGCTGTCCAGGAGATACTTGACAGACATGAAAGTAAAATAAAGATTATTGCAAAGATTGAAAACCAGCAGGGGGTAGATAATCTTGAAGAGATCATGGAGCATTCTTACGGGATAATGGTAGCAAGAGGAGATCTTGCTATTGAGGTGCCATTTGAACGCATACCTGGGATACAACGAATGATAATTGCCAGGTGTATTGAAAAAAGGAAACCAGTGATAGTTGCTACCCAGATGCTTCATTCAATGATAACAAACCCAAGGCCGACGAGGGCAGAAGTAAGCGATGTCGCCAACGCTGTTTACAGCCAGACCGATGCTTTGATGCTTAGTGGTGAGACGGCTTCAGGCAAGTTTCCGCTGGAGTCTGTAATGACAATGTCAAGGATTGCGAAGGAGGTAGAGGAGGAAAAGGATCAATATATAGAAATACCGGCAGGATCGCTCACCGGAGAAGTATCAGCTTATCTTGCCAAAGTGGCGGTTAAGACATCAGTCCGTATAAATGCCAAAGCCATTATTGCTGATACTGTCAACGGAAGGGCAATCAGGAATATGGCTGGATACAGGGGAGTGAATCCGATAATCTCTATGTGTTATTCTCATCGCACAAAGAGAGAATTAGCATTATCATACGGGGTGGTACCGGTATATATGGAAAAAAAGGGTACTATGGACGAATTCATCCGCATTTCACTTATTGATCTTTTAAGAACTGATGACCTGAAAGATACAGATATTGTCGTTGTCCTGGCAGGCAACTTCTCAAGAGGAACAGGTTTCTCATTTATTGAAGTGGGGACCGTTGAATATCTCAAGGAAAGAGTCAGCATAAAAGACAAAGATCTGCTGGCGTGATTTTTGCTGTATAACTGGTTGGATCCGAAATGAAAATAACTGCACTGATCATATTATTGTCAATGCATCCTGTGCATGTTTCGCTGACGGGTATTGACTATAACAGTGATGACCATTCATATAATATCTTTATCAAAGCATATATTGACGATCTCCAGTCTGACATGAAAATTTACTTTGGCAATAAGAAAATACTAAATGACGTTGATAATGATACATTCTCTGAGTACCTGAATGACAGAGTGCTTATATTGGAAGATGGAAAGCAAATTGAAATGAAAGTCGTTACCTCAGAAACTGACGGAGCCGAGCAAAGAATTACCCTGGCTGCCAGAGGAAAGAAAAAAGTCAGCGATTTGACTGTTATCAATCGAATAATGATCAATTTGCATAGTGACCAGATGAATATGATGCTCTTTAAGTTCAATGACATTGAAGATGCCTGTAAATTTACCGCAACTGACACTCTTAGAAATTACTGCTTAAAATGAAGAACCTGCATATGATATTGAGAAAATCACTTCCTGTAATATTGCTATTATTGGTATGTAACCAGGATGTTTTTGCTACGCATAATCGTGCAGGAGAAATTACCTATGTTCAGATATCGGATTTAACCTACAGGGTTACGATAACGACATTTACATATACCAAGAGCAGAGCAGACAGGCCACAACTTGATGCAGAGTGGGGTGACAACACTATTACCACAATTGACAGGATTTCTGAAACAATACTTCCTAATTATTATAAGAAAAATGTCTATGTCGCAGAGCATACATATCCCGGACCAGGCATTTACAAGATTGTTGTTCAGGATCCAAACCGTAATTTCGGGGTACAAAATATCCCCAACTCAGTCAACGTTGTTTTCTCCATTACAACTACACTAATAGTTAACTCATCTTTCGGTCTTAACAGTACACCTGTTCTGCTAAATCCTCCGTATGATAAGGCTGCCCTTGGCCATATCTTCGTTCACAATCCTGCTGCTTATGATCCGGACGGAGACAGCCTTTCATATAAGCTAACCACTTGTACAAAGGAAGACGGCAAGGCAATTGCTGATTATACTCTGCCTCCTGCTTCTCATAAGTTTTATGTAGATTCTGTTTCCGGGGATCTCGTTTGGGATGCGCCTACACAAATCGGTATATATAATGTTGCTATGGAGATACAGGAGTGGCGTAATGGAGTAAAGATAGGTATAGTGATACGAGATATGCAGATTGAAGTGTATGAGACTGATAATAATCCACCTGTTACTTCACCGCTCACCGATCTGTGCGTTGAAGCCGGGGATACTGTCAGGGTTGATATAACAGCAACAGATATTGACGGAGATTCACTGGCTCTTAAAGCAACCTCAGGCATATTCACTTCAGATGACTCTACAAGCTTCATAACCACAGTGAGTTCCCCCGGTCTGGCCACAGCCAGGCTTACGTGGATTACCAGTCATTCAAGCGTCAGACATCAGCCGTATGATATTATTATAAAAGCAGAGGATTATAATGAAGAGCTACAATTGGTGGATATTGATAACATGAGCATCAAAGTGCTCGCACCATCACCTGTTCTGACCGCAGCAGACCCGGAAGGCAACTATGTCCGTCTTCAATGGAATCCATATGTAACCGATGCAATTGCCGGTTTCAGTATTTACAGACGCGAGGGCCCTTCATCTCTTGTCATCGATGATTGTTCTGACGGTATACCATCATCATCAGGTTTTGTGAAAGTTGGCTATGTATCAGGTTATTCATCCAATACTTTCATCGACTCCAATAATGGAGCAGGTCTTGAAACAGGAGTGGAATATGCTTATCGCATTGTAGCTGTTTATTCCAATGGTACAGAGAGCAAACCTTCAAATGAGATAGTCACCTCCCTTATAAGCGGTATCCCTCTTTTAACAAATGTTTCAGTCCAGAATACTGATGAAGTCAATGGCTCTGTGTATGTGGCGTGGCAGAAGCCCGATACTATCCCGGTTGACGGCACACATTACCAGTATCAGATCCGTCGTGCAGACGGCATTGCCGGGTCTGATTACCAGCTGATCCAAACCATTAATACAACAGATCTTAGCGAAACTGATTACCTTGACAACGATATAAATACTGATGTAAGAGGATATGTTTATAAAGTAGAACTGTATAATAATGAATCCGGTGTTCCGATCCTGATTGGTAATCCCGGCGTTGCATCATCAGTATATATCGTGCCATCACCCGGAGACAGAAAAGTCAGATTCACTTTTAACCGGAATGTGCCCTGGATCAATACTCAGTACGATATCTTCAGGTACAATGATTTAACCTCATCATGGGATTCAGTGGGCACCACAGACCAGCTGACATGGGTTAACACAGGTTTGTTAAACGGAACTGAATATTGCTACTACGTCAGATCAAACGGAGGCTACCAGGGACCCGGTACACCAAAGAACCTCATAAATTTTTCCCAGCGAACATGTGCCACCCCTATAGATAATGAGCCCCCCTGTACTCCGGAACTGAATATATCATCAGAGTGCGACAGCCTTTATAATAAAGTCACATGGGAAATTAGTGACCCGGTCTGCTATGAAGATATTGCTGGTTATAATCTGTACTATAAACCGTCAATGGACCAGGATACGACATTACTTATTACTGTTAATAACAGGGAGATACGCAATTATATTCATTACCTGCCTGATTATGTTGGCGGATGTTACTCTGTTTCGGCTTTTGATGTAAATGGCAATGAAGGTATCTGGTCAGCTATGATATGTGTGGATTCGTGCAATTTCTATGAAATACCCAATGTGTTCACTCCGAATAATGATAAGATAAATGACTGGCTGGTAGCTCGTACCTCTGCCCTGGTTGAGAAAGTTGAATTCAGGCTGTTTAACAGGGGAGGCATACTTATTTTCTCGACGCAGGAGCCCAAACTGAACTGGGATGGCACTTATAAAGGTAAAGTTGTTGCATCAGGAGTTTATTATTATGATTGTGAGGTATTTGAAAGAAGAATCTCGGGTCTAGAACAATTTCACCTAAACGGTTTTGTTCATGTGATAACTGAAAAGGGAGCCGGCCCTATGATAATCGAAGGGAAATAATTGAGAAACATGAAAAAGAACATTATACTTCTGATCCTATTTTTTGCCTCCTGTTTTTCATTTGGGCAGGGGCGTTATGATGCTGTTATTTCTGCCATCTCACTTTCATCAGCTGGTAAAACAGAGGAGGCTGTATCCGTCTTAACGTTGGAAATAGAGAAGAATTCAGATCCGGAGCTTTTCTTACTGAGGGGTA
>CAZGDJ010000117.1:0-3020 GCA_964524635.1 uncultured Rikenella sp.
CTGCATCGGAAGAAATCGCACTGAAGGCAGCTGCCGCGGTATGACCTGAATATACATATCCGGCATGAGGTACTATAATAGCTCTCACTTTATAACCTTTTAACGGTCCCATGCATTTACTGAAGTAAGATTGCAGATCGCTTTTTAGTCTCTCGCTTCTTTCCGGATAGAAACTGCCGGCAACAGCAGGCTGCCTGTCATGCCTGGCTCCCTGTCCGCTGATACTCATGACATGAAGAATTAGTGCAACAATAAAGATTAAAACCGTTTTCATAAAACAGCTTTTCAACCTATAAAGTTACACCAAATAAGCTGGAAAAAAGATTTATTAAGGAGAAAGAAATCAGATGAGAACAATGTTCTCCTTGAGCTTGTTGCCGGAATCATCAACTCCGTAAAGCCTGATACCTACACTGCATGAGGCATCTGCTGTGACATCAAGAATAGGTGATAGAGCTTCCCTCATATCTTCTTCACCCATTGAGTCATACTCTTCAATATCAAAGTACAGGTGGATGAACAAAATGTGATCACTCTTTCTGATCTTGCTTAAGACCTTCAATATCTTCCCCATCCAGATCACAGATGAAGTATTGAAATAATCTACCTCAAATTTCAGATTTGTGTTATCAGCAGGGTTTTTTGCGTATTCACCTGCCCATTTGTATAAAGGTTCAAAAAATGCACTGGCATTCTCCGGAAGTGATTTTCCGGTAAAGCTCAAAACACCAGTTGCAGCAACAAAATCTACCTCTGGGGTTTTTGAAGTTGCCTGGATCCTTATATCCTTTAGTTTAACCATTTCTGTTAGCATCCGTCCCTAATATTCTTCAACGTTTCTGATTCAGGATAAAGATATATTGTTTTTATATATGCGAATTTCGCTTTCGTCAAAAAAAAAAGCCATGTTATCAACTTTTTTACACGATTAGTCTATTGATTGTCTCATAAAATTTGTGTATTCGTTATTAAGTAAATGTTATCTTTGCACACTAAAACAAAAAAAATGGAACATCTGCTTAAAAAAGGAGTGAAGGAGGCCGTGTATAGCCTTTATGCTTCAGATGTTCCTGATGACCTTGTACAGATACAAAAGACCAGAAAAGATTTTGTAGGTGACTATACAGTCGTTGTATTCCCATTAGTTAAGTTTTCGCACAAACCGCCTGAAAAGACTTCAGATGAAATCGGAAAGTACCTTACTTCATACCTGAAATGCGTCAGCGATTTCAATGTTATTAAAGGATTTCTGAACATATCGGTATCACCATCTGAGTGGGCCAAAAGACTTATATCAATATCGGAAACAAAAAACTTTGGTTTGAAAGACCATTCAGACAATGCCGATATGATTGTCATTGAATACTCTTCCCCGAATACAAACAAGCCCCTGCATCTTGGGCATATACGAAATAATTTGCTCGGATTCTCTCTCTCAAGAATTGCCTCTGCGGCCGGCAACCGTGTTGTCAGAACAAATATCGTAAATGACAGGGGCATTCATATATGCAAATCGATGGTTGCCTGGAAACTTTTTGGCAACGGCGAAACTCCGGAAAAAAACGGTAGGAAAGGTGACCATCTTGTTGGTGACTATTATGTTCTTTTTGACAGAAAGTATAAAGAGCAAATGAGTGCTATGGAGGCCTCAGGTTCAACTCCCGAATTTGCAAGGGAAAATGCACCTCTCATGCTCGCTGCGCGTGAAATGCTTATCAAATGGGAAGCAGGTGACCCTGAAACCATAAACCTGTGGAAGATGATGAACTCCTGGGTATATGCAGGGTTCGATGTAACATATAAAGAACTGGGAGTAGAGTTCGATAAGATTTACTTTGAATCTGACACTTACAAGGTTGGCAGGGAACTGGTGCTTAAGGCTCTCTCATCCGGTCTCCTTTATAAAAAAGATGACGGATCAGTCTGGGTAGACCTGACTGATGACAAACTTGACCAGAAATTGCTCTTGAGGTCCGATGGTACCGCTGTCTATATGACCCAGGATCTGGGAACAGCTGTCATCAGATATGACGATTACCATTTCGACAGACATATATATGTGGTTGGCAATGAACAAAACTATCATTTCCAGGTTCTGTCACTGGTTCTTCTTAAAATGGGTTATAAATGGGCAAAAGGCCTGCATCACTTTTCCTATGGTATGGTTGAATTGCCTGAGGGAAAGATGAAATCAAGAGAAGGAACAGTCGTTGACGCTGATGATATGATTTCTGAGATGATTGATACTGCCAGAACCATGTCTCAGGACCTTGGTAAACTTGAAGATTTTAATGAAAAGGAAAAGGAAGACATCTATCGTAAAATTGGCCTGGCGGCACTGAAATATTTTATCCTTAAGGTTGATCCTAAAAAAAATATGACATTCAATCCCGCAGAATCAATTGATTTTAATGGCAACACCGGTCCCTTCATCCAATATACCTATGCCAGAATAAAATCTGTCATTAAAAAGGCAGAGGAGGCAGAAATTGAGCGTGGCATTGACTTAAACGAAGACCTTCTGCCAAACCCGAAAGAGATTGGTGTTATCAAGCTTCTTAACGACTTTCCTCTTACTGTCTCTGAAGCTTCTGCAGAACTTAGCCCTGCACTTATAGCCAATTACTGCTATGACCTTGCCAGGGAATATAATCAGTTCTATCACGATTTCTCCATCCTGGGTGAGCAGGATAAAACAATCCGTGAATTCAGACTCAGGCTGTCTGAAGTGACAGGATACGTAATTGAAAAAGGTTTATGGCTTCTTGGCATTGAAGCCCCGGAACGAATGTAATTTTAATCTCAGAATATGTTTGAAAATCTAAGCGAAAGATTGGAGCGCTCCTTCAAGATTCTCAAGGGTGAAGGAGTAATATCTGAAATCAATGTGTCCGAGACCCTCAAAGAGGTCCGGAGAGCCCTTCTTGACGCTGACGTTAACTTTAAGATTGCTAAGCAGTTCACCGATACTGTCAAACTGAAGGCCCTTGGACAGAATGTTATTAAGTCTGTCAAACCTT
>CAZGDJ010000117.1:3048-9167 GCA_964524635.1 uncultured Rikenella sp.
AGATCGTTCATGACGAACTTGCCCTACTGATGGGAGGAGAGAAGAATGATATAAATATTAAAGCAAATCCATCAGTCATTCTGATTGCCGGGCTTCAGGGCAGCGGTAAGACAACCTTCAGTGGTAAACTGGCAAAACATCTTAAAACCAAACGCGGAAAACACCCACTGCTGGTAGCAGGTGATATTTACAGACCCGCAGCTATTGAACAGCTAAAGGTTTTAGGTTCTCAGACTGAGGTACCCGTATATACCGAAGAAGAAAGCCGTAATCCGGTAGATATAGCACGCAATGCTATCAAAGATGCTAAGAAAAATGGTCATGATGTTGTTATCATAGACACTGCAGGACGCCTTGCAATCGATGAACAGATGATGACGGAGATAGCGGCCGTTAAAAACGCTGTTAACCCTCATGAAACACTGTTCGTGGTTGATTCAATGACCGGCCAGGATGCTGTAAATACAGCTCATGAATTCAATGAAAGAATTGACTATGATGGCATTGTACTTACAAAACTTGACGGTGATACCAGAGGTGGCGCAGCTCTTTCAATAAAATCAGTTGTCAATAAACCTGTCAAATTTGTAAGCGCAGGAGAGAAACTTGACGCTATTGATATCTTCTATCCCGAAAGGATGGCAGACAGAATCCTCGGTATGGGTGATATCGTCAGCCTCGTTGAAAAAGCTCAGGAACAATATGATGAGGTAGAGGCAAGGAAACTGCAGAAAAAAATTGCCAGGGACCAGTTCGATTTTAATGACTTTATCTCGCAGATACAGCAGATAAAGAAAATGGGCAATATGAAGGATCTCATGGGCATGATACCCGGAATTGGCAAGGCTGTAAAGAATCTTGACATTGATGACAACGCTTTCAAAGGTATTGAAGCAATCATAAACAGTATGACACCTGCTGAGAGATCAAATCCGATGCTGCTCAACGGCAACAGAAGAAAACGTATTGCTGAGGGAAGCGGAACAACAGTTGCTGACGTTAACAGGCTGTTGAAACAGTTTGACGAGACAAGAAAAATTATGAAAATGGCTGCCAAAGGAGGCGACCTTTCAAAACTTGCACCCAGACGATAAAATATGTATCAGATCATTGACGGAAAGAAAACAGCTGCTGAAATCAAAGCAGAGATAGCTGTCAGGGTAAGCGAAATGAAGGAAAGAGGTGTGCGTGTCCCGCACCTGGCCGCAGTACTCGTCGGAAACGATGGCGGTAGTGAGACATATGTCGCACATAAAGTGAAAGATTGTGCTGAAGTGGGCTTCGAATCCACTCTTGTCAGATTTGAGAACACAATAACTGAGGAGACTCTCCTTAAGAAAGTTGAGGAGTTGAACAATAATCCTTTAATAGATGGTATTATTGTTCAACTACCGTTGCCTGACCATATCTCTGAAAATAAAGTTATTGAGACTATTTCACCCTATAAAGATGTTGATGGGTTCCATCCGGTAAATGTCGGTAGGATGACTGCAGGACTTCCATCACTGATATCTGCAACCCCGGCAGGCATAATGGAACTGCTGAAGAGATATAATATCCCTCTTAAAGGAGCTGATTGCGTGGTGGTTGGAAGAAGTAACATAGTAGGAAGACCTGTTAGCATCCTTATGTCTCTAAAGGGTACTGATGCAACCGTGACAGTGGTACACAGCCGGACAAAGAATCTGCCTGACATTCTGCGAAAGGCTGATATCATCATAGCAGCTATCGGATCACCTGGCTTTATTAAGGGAGACATGGTAAAAGAGGGTGCAGTGGTTGTTGATGTCGGCACAACCAGGGTTAATGCACCTGAGAAAAAAGCAGGATGGAGACTCAAAGGTGATGTGGAATTCGAAACGGTAGCTCCAAAATGCTCATTTATAACCCCTGTACCAGGAGGAGTGGGACCTATGACCAGAGTCTCATTGCTCCTGAATACACTTAAGGCCTGTAAGCGTTAGCAACGTTTATTTCAGCGTCAGACCTGTGAAATATAAATCAAAACCTCCTTCACCACCTGGTCTGTTTGACGAATAGACCAGATAGTAATTTTCGAAAAGAGAATTATGTCCCACCACAGGGCGATATTCATCGGATGCACTGTTAATTCTTGGTCCAAGATTAACCGGTGAACTCCATTTACCTTCTTTGAAAACAGAATAATAAAGGTCATAGCCACCATAGCCGCCATCAGCATCGGATGTAAAAAATAAATAGTTGCCATGAAGGAAAGGACATTTTTCATTTGAACCGGTTTTCAGACTGTCAATTTCGACCGGAGACCCGGCGGCACTTGTTAGCCACGTGTCAAGAACAGTAGATGCAGATCTCGTTAGCATATATAAATCAAAGTTGCCGCCCCTGTCGGAACAGAAATACGCCGTATCCTGGGTAGCGTTAAAAGTCACATAAGCATCGTCTGATGATGAATTGAATAGTGTAGCAGGAATAGGATCAGGTACCGTGGTTATACCTGAATAATTTGGCAGGTACTTGGAATATACCAGGTCAAGTCCATTGCCTGAGACTTCAGATGCAGTGAACATGTACTCAAACCCGTTGGAATGATGGAAAAACCTGAAAGGACCGAAATCATTACCGTCAGTGTTGAATTTACCTACCAGGGTGGTTAACAATACATCTGCTGGAAATCCGGCATATAGAATGAACTGGCCACTTGTCTGACCAAAAAAATACTCAATAACTCCATATATAAGATTGAACTCTCCACCGGAGCTATGTCTGTTCGTGGAAAAAATTATTTGAGAATATGATGATAGTACACCGGCTTCATTGCTAAAAATATTACTATTATAATCATCATACTCAGAATTCAGATTCGTTAAGTTAATCAGGGTGTCAGGGAAAACACCGAGTTCATAATTTGTCTTCGGAGGCTTCTCATTGCATCCAAATAATGAGCATATTGCTATAATGGCCAGAATGATATTAATTCTACTTTTCATTTTGTCGTTTATTATTGTTTGTATTGCTGACGCCAAAGATAATTATTAAGTAAGATACCAGTAAAGAATACGTAATAAAAAACCGGGCAAGTGGCCCGGTTTCAGAAGGTAGAATTTAGGTTAATTCTAGGGTAATATTGGGTTTGAGGGTAAAGCTTGCTAAATCAATTATAAGATGAAAACAAAACAATAATGGTTGCGTCGAAGATTTTTTTTTTTACAAACAGCTGTTTTTCATGTTTATAAAAAATACACCATGTTAATAATTGCGGTTACTACCTGAATCACCTATAATGATAAGTATTACATTTGCTGAATATTTTCGCAGGAATGGAAGAAGAAAAGTACGGTCTGGTACCTGATAGTGAGCTGGAGGAGGTTATTCTCAGGTTTGAGAATATGAGAAAAAGCAAAGGGACATGCTACTTTGATGTTATTGAATTTGAGACAATTATTGATTACTATCTTGACAGTAACAACCCTGCAAAAGCTTTTGAGGCAATGTCATTTGCATGCGAACTGCATCCAAACTCTGTCCCGATTCAGATAAGAAAGGCAAGAGTACTTATTGAGAAGGGTAAGGCAGTAGAGGCATTGTCAATTATTAAACGTATTGAAAATATTGAACCGGGAAATTACGAGATAAGCATATGTAAAGGGACTGCCCTGGCTATGCTAGGTGATCTTTCGGGTGCCCAAAGGACATTTAATGAAGCCCTTGAATCTGACGCTGAGGATCAGGAGACTATTTTGTATAGCATAACTTCCGTGCTTCAGGACCTGAACTACTATGAGCAGACCATACCTTACCTCCTCAGATTGGCAGACAGAGAACCTGATTTTGCCGCTCATGTTTATGACCTTGCTTATGCCTTTGAGAAAAAAGGCGATTATGAAAAGAGTATTATCCATTACTGCAAATACCTGGAGGAAGAACCAAACTCAGACAGCGCCTGGTATAATCTTGGTATAATATACAATAAAACAGGCGATTATGAGAACGCGCTCAATGCATATGATTATGCACTGGCTATTAACCCGTCTAATACTTTCGCACTATTCAATAAGGCAAATATCCTGAGTAACCTTGAAAGATATAAGGAGGCAATGGAGGTCTACCGTGAGTTTGTTGAAGAAGAGCCGGAAAGTCTGGAAGGACTGACCTACCTGGCTGAGTGCTATGATAAGACGGGTAATGAGGAGATGGCAAAGAAGTACTATTTTGAGGCTATTGAACTTGCCCCTGAGTTCCCTGATCCCTGGTACGGACTCGGACTTCTTTCGTTAAGCAGGCAAAAAGCGACTGAAAGCATCCCGTTGTTCCGTAAAGCAATCCAGCTTGACAATACAAACGCTGAGTACTGGTTTACTCTTGGCAAAGCATATATAATGCTTCAGGAACTCAAGATGGCGCTCAAATGCTTCAGGGAGACACTTAAGCTTGATTCATATTTTGATGAAGCCTGGATTGAGACCGGAATGATAATTATGATGGCTGAGGCATATGACAAGGCATTGGCAATACTTGAACAGGCAAAGAAAATTTGCGGCAATGTACCAGGCATATATTACCTTCTTGCCTCCTGTTACCTGCATGTCGGAAGAACAAAAGATGCCATGTGCCATCTCTCAAGGGCTGCAAGCATCGATCCTGACCTCTTTGGTGATTATGCTGTTATCTTGCCGGACCACATGGTGAATGATGAAATAACAAACCTTTTTAAAAGGAAAAATAATAAAGAATGAGGAACGTCAGAAAACTTCTAACTCATATCCCTGAAAGGCCTGCAAAACCGAGAAAAGAGGGATTGACCATGGTGATGGACAAAGGTCTGAGCCTCAGAGAAGCTGAAAACTTTGCAGAAGTCGGAAGCGAGTATACTGACTTTGTGAAACTTGGTTTCGGAACATCGGTCATAACTCCTGATGTTGACAAAAAGATTAATGTGTACCATAAAGCCGGTATGATAACATACCTGGGAGGAACTCTTTTTGAAGCTTTTATCATCAGAGGGATGTTCAGTGAGTACGTCGAACTGCTGAGATCTTCAAATATCAAAATGTGTGAGATATCAGACGGCTCTTATGAAATTGACCATAAGAAGAAGCTTGAATATATTAGAACTCTTTCAAAGGAGTTTACTGTTATTTCTGAGGTCGGTTCAAAAAAGAAGAATATTGTTTATTCACCTGACCAGTGGGTTGATATGATGAAGTCTGAACTTGATGCCGGATCGGTAAAAGTCATCGCTGAGGCCCGCGAGACAGGCACAATAGGCATTTACAATGACGATGGCTCTGTGAACAAAGACCTTATTGATACCATCTCAAAACAGATAGGGTTCAATAATGTGCTCTGGGAAGCTCCTCAGAAACCCCAGCAGGCATGGTTCATTCTGAACTTCGGAGCCAATGTGAACCTGGGTAATATTGCACCCAGTGAGATCATATCTCTTGAATCACTTAGACTTGGTCTGAGAGGCGATACCTTCTTCAGCTTCCTGCCTCCTGAAATGAAATGAGACTGTTTGGTATCATAGGATTTCCCCTTGGACACTCATTTTCAGAAAGTTACTTCACGGAAAAATTCAGGAAAGAAAACCTTGCAGATTGCCATTACCGGAAATTTGAACTGCAATCTGTCGAGCTATTAAAAACACTCCTGGAAAGAGAGACTGATCTTTGCGGATTTAACGTTACAATCCCTTATAAAGTACAGGTAATCAATTATCTGGATGATATTGACAGCGAAGCGTATGAGATTGGAGCTGTTAACACCGTCAGAGTTGTACGAAAAAATGGAAAACCCTATTTGAAAGGATTTAACACTGACGCACCTGCATTCAGAGAATCACTTCTCAATTCTTTGACAACGATCCCCGAATCGGCGATAGTACTTGGCACCGGTGGTGCATCAAGGAGCGTTACATATGTTCTTACCGACCTGGGAATCAGAGCAGTATCCGTATCAAGGAACTCTTCCGAAGACTCTTATAGTTATCAGAGCCTTCCGGGAGAAGAAATATCAGAAGCAGGTCTTGTTGTCAATACAACTCCGGTAGGGATGGCACCAGATACCGATCTCTGTCCGCCGATAGACTATAGCTTTCTCAGGGAAGGGCAACTCCTCTTTGACCTGATTTATAACCC